>NZ_JACJFF010000003.1:41033-117382 GCF_014164465.1 Vibrio sp. SG41-7
TTAGGCTTACTTTGTGAAGAGTAAGACACACCCTGGAGGGGTTCCCGAGTGGCCAAAGGGAGCAGACTGTAAATCTGCCGGCACTGCCTTCGATGGTTCGAATCCGTCTCCCTCCACCATATTCTCCTTAATTGGAAAATCGAAAAGCCAACTCATTGAGTTGGCTTTTTTCGTTTCCGAGCCTTCCTGCAAAGCCCTTCTTAGCCCAATACAATCGTAGACTCTATTCAAACTATGTAGACCTACAGAACTTGATGTATTCAATACTTCTTAGATTCCATAATCAAATAATCACATCCCTTATTAATCTATTGAGATATATCAATATTTTATAAAACAATGAGCATAAGGTTTTCCTGCAAATACTCATTAAAACGCACAATGTCGTTTAGGCTAAGTAAGGGAAATAAATCATGAATAACAACTATTGGATGATGAATCTGTGTCTTATTGGATTAACAGCGTGTGGCGGCGGAGGGTCCAGTTCTCCTTCGGCTCCCGCATCATCATATATTTCTACCAATCAATATATGCCAGCGCAGCATAACGCTGTTTGGCAATATAGTGATGACAATACAGGGCAAAGCTATCAAGTCACCAGTTCTCCAGTAACCATTGATGCTAATGGTATTGAGACATTTTCACTGAATTGGGTCCACAGTGGATTTACCCAATCTTTCGAATACAAAGATGATCAGCTGAATCTAAAAGGTCTCACCTTCAATCAAGTTTGGGTTAATGGTGTTCACTACAAAGCGCACTTTGATATTTCAAACACTCCATTTACCCTTCTACCGGCTTACGCTGAATTAGGAGGACGCTTGGACACAAGCTATACCTCTGCCGTAACCACCATTACACCAGATATAGGCCCCGCATATACAAATGTCCTACCGATATGGAAAAATCATGGTATTGAAACCATAGTAACTCAACACGGTTACTATGAGGCCGTGCACATCGAGTTCACCCTAGCGTTTGATGTGACGGTCGATACGCCTGCCTATGGGACGATCAACCTAGATCAAGTATCACTAATGCAAGAACTTTGGTTTTCACCGGGGATTGGTATTGTCAAAATCAAAGACACTAGCTCTTCAATTACCTACCCAGCTGAACTCTCACTCGACAGCTTCAATCGCTATCGAGACCAAGATGATGAAATCGCATCACTGCCAGTTGCCATTGAAATTGATGAAAAGAGCCCTTGGAAAAATCTACATAAAGCCTTTGGTATTGAGGCATTTTATGGAACTTGGACAGAAACCACCAACCAATGCTCACCCGTACCATCAGATAATGCACGATACCAACTCGCGCTATCGCAAGACAGTTACACACTAACAAAGGTGACTTATCAAGATGGGGACTGCAGTATTAACGGAACGAACGTATTCAAAACTGAATCCGTAAAATCAGGTGACTATACGTTTATCAATAACGGTCAACCTTCAAACACCCTTTCGCTCAAACTTAGCGTTCAGTCTGAAAGTTTACGTGAACAGCGCCCTGATAGTCCTTGGAGTAATTACTATGATGGAACAAGCGGTGTCGAAGAGAGCATCAGCCTCAAAAAGACTGGCGATAACCAGCTAAAGTTTGAGATCTATGATTGGGGAAGCATGCACACTCATACACTGAACTACGCGCCATAGCTCACTCTCAGTACTAATTGCTTTCTGAATATAAAAAAGAGCCCTCACCTATTTGGCGAGGGCTCTTCGTTTAATCACGAAACTGGACTAATTAGCCTTGAATACCAACAATTAACCAAGGTGCATTGTCAGTTGTTAGGTCACGCTCTAGGTGCCAGATATCTGTGATATCTTCTTCAACGCCATCCGCAGTGTCACGGTAACGACCGCTGAACTGAAGGCTTAGCTGTGCTTTGCTACCATCGTGGTCTGCACGAACGATTTCAGCATCAACGTACATTACGTCTGTGTGCTGATCACCGTCTAGCTTATTACGCTCAGCTTTTAGGTCTTCAAATAGGCTTGGAGATACATATTCTTCAATCGTGTTTAGCTCGTTGTGATTCCATGCACCTTGCAGTGTACGGTAGTGCTCACGAGAACCGTTGATGAATGCCGCTTGATCAAAGCCCGGTGGGTAGTTATGTGGAACATCGCTTTGTGCACCAAAACCGAAACCACCAGCAGCGCCTTGTGATTGAGGTTGTGCTTGCTCGAAGTTATGAACATTTGGCTGTTGCTTAGGTTGTTCAAACTTGTTCTGACCCATGCCGCCGAATGCTGGCTGTTGACCACGTGCATTCTGCTGATTCATTGAGCCCTGCTTCGCACCCAACATTCCGCGTAGAAATTTAAACGCTAGGAAAGCAATCAGACCCATAATCAGAATATCCATGAACTGGATACCTTCAAATGCGCCACCAAAGAATGCAGCTAAAAGACCACCAGCAAGTAAACCACCTAGCAGACCGCCCATAAGGCCTTTCTTACTAGAGTTAGCTGCTGTGTTCTTACCCGTTTGATCTTGACGGATCGAATTCGTGTTTTGTTGTTTTGGTGCTGGAGCCGTTTTAAAGCTTTTGCCAAATGACTTACCACCACCAAACTTTTTCGCTTCCGCGATTGGCGTCACCGCGACTGTTACCAACAGGATCGCGACTAGTGAGAAAAATCGTTTCATTATTATCCTTTATAGGTTTTTTATCTTTCGACACCTTAATCATACTCGTTAACAAAGAACAATGAAATATTCACGGCGTTTACACATGTATCATAATATTGCGGCTATTAATTGATTACTAAACTAGCGAAGGGATTGACGGCACTCTGGGGCAGCATTAAAATATTGAACGATGTTCATTTAATAGAAAGTACCCATGGCAAGACGAAACGATCATACTCGCGAACAATTAGTGCAATTAACCTTAAAAACGGTGACCGACTTCTTAGAAGAGCACTCTTATCACGAGCTAAGTCTGCGTAAAATCGCCAATATGATTGGTTATGTTCCAAGTACCTTGGTGAATGTATTTGGCAACTACAACCTATTGCTATTGCATGTTGTTGCTCAAACATTAGATGAACTGGCGTCAGAATCTGCTGTAGCAGTTGAACAATCGAGCAATCCTCAGCAAGCTCTATTCAACCTTGCCTACTGCTACCACGATTTTGCACAAAAACACCCTCACCGTTGGCAGCTTATCTTCGAGCACAACATGAACGGTGAAAACCTTCCTGAATGGCAATCGAACCGTATCGATAGAATGACAGGTATGCTAGAGCAACTATTAATCGCGATTGCTCCTGAACATACTGAAAGCGAAGTCGTTAAAGCCAGCCGTGTACTATGGTCTGGAGTACATGGAATTACTCTACTTAGCGTTGATGATAAATTTTTCGCCTCTGAGCCTATCGATGGTAAAGAGTTGATCAATAACCTAGTCTCAAACTACTTAACCAACTGGTAATCATCCAAGGAAAGACAATGAACAACAGCAGCCAATCTTCGCTGTTAACGCAAAAAAGGTTCCTACCCTACTTTATTACCCAATTTCTGGGAGCCTTTAATGACAACATATTCAAAAATGTTCTGTTACTGTTTGTTGCTTTCGCAAGCGTAGACACGCTACCTATTTCCAGCAATTTATTTATTAATTTGGCCGCTGGCCTTTTTATTCTGCCCTTCTTCCTGTTTTCTGCTTTGGCTGGTGTGCTGGCTGACAAATATGAAAAATCGTGGTTTATCCGTAAAGTTAAGCTTCTTGAAGTGGTGATAATGTCACTGGGTGCGGTCGGATTTATCTACGAAAGCTACGAAATATTACTACTGCTTTTGTTTTTGATGGGGACACAAAGTGCCTTCTTTGGCCCCGTTAAGTACGCCCTACTCCCGCAACAGTTAGAAACCAAAGAGCTTGTGTCCGGAAATGCTTTGGTTGAAACAGGCACATTCTTAGCCATCCTAATCGGTACTCTAGGTGCTGGTATTATTGCATCTGAAGAAAGCGCGAAGCTCATTGCTGCGATATGTATTGTTTCTTTCGCCGTGCTTGGCTATGTATCAAGTTGCTTTATCCCAGAAGCGCCAAGTAACGCACCAGATCTGAAAGTAAAGTGGCAGCCAGTAAAGCTAACTCGCGCAACACTCGCTATTGCCAAAAAAGACCGCCCAACCTTTCAAGCACTGATGTCGATCAGCTGGTTCTGGTTCCTCGGTGCAGCTTACCTCACTCAGTTTCCCAACTTCACCAAGGTTTACCTAAACGGTACTGAAAGCGCTGTCGCGTTTTTGTTGGCACTGTTCTCGGTAGGCATTGCGATTGGCTCGTTGGCTTGCGATAAGTTATCTAATCACCGTATTGAAATCGGCATCGTGCCAATGGGCAGCCTGGGTATTTCGATCTTCGGCCTGTTGATGGCGATATCCATTCCAGAGTCTTTGCCTGACTTTAACTCTTTCCATCAGTTTGTGACGTATTCAGAACTATGGCCGCTGTTTGCTTATCTTCTACTTCTGGGGATCTCTGGCGGTATCTTTATTGTTCCGCTTTACTCTCTAATGCAGCTTCGGGCAAAGCCAAATGAGCGAGCTCAAGTAATCGCCGGGCTCAATATCTACAACTCGCTATTCATGGTCGGGAGCGCTGTTTTAGGTATTGTTTGCCTTAGTATTCTGGAGCTTTCAATTCCACAACTGTTTGTACTGCTCGCGATAGGAAACACTTTGGTTATGCTGTATCTGTTTTATCAGGTGCCTATTTACGCTTTCCGTTTCTTTACGTGGGTGGTCACTCACACCATGTACCGAGTTAAACATAAAAATTTACATCACCTGCCAGAAAAAGGCGGCGCATTGATTATCTGTAACCATGTGAGTTATATGGATGCATTATTACTGAGCGCCGTTTGCCCTCGCTTGATCCGCTTTGTGATGGAAGAAGATTACACCAAGTTGCCGCCTATTCGACGTTTCTTGAAAAGAGCTGGGGTTATTCCAATCTCCGCAACCAACCGTAGCTCGATTCGAAATGCTTTTAAAGAAGTAGAACGCGCCCTGCATGAAGGCCACATCGTGTGTATTTTTCCAGAAGGAAAGCTAACCTCTGATGGTGAAGTCGCAGAGTTCATGCGTGGAATGGAGCTGATTATCAAACGATCTCCTGTGTCAGTCATTCCAATGGCTCTCAAAGGGCTATGGGGCAGCTACTTCAGTCGTTATAAAGGCAGTGCCTGCAAAGGGTTACCAACCCGTTTCTGGACCAAGTTAGAAATAGAAGCTGGCAAGCCAATTCTCGCTAAAGATGCCTCGTGCAAAACTCTTCGGCAGTCAGTCTCAGACCTTCGTGGAACACTACGCTAGCTAACCAGCCCTTTATTCATATCAGCTGAACAAGCGTTAAGTTTTCCTTAACGTTTGTTCAATTCATTTAGACTTACTTATCATTTTATTGAACGTATAGTGGTCTCATTACAATAACGCGACAATACAACAAGACTCTAAATACAATGAATCTAAAAAAGTCTGCTCCATTTTATCTTGCTGCACTGTTTTGCTTAACACCTTGGGTAAGCTCTCCTACGGCCCTCGTTATTGGCTTCCTGCTTGCTAGTTTAGGTTTAGTCCCTGAGCATCTAGAAGTAGGCAAACTCACAAAGAAGTTACTGGCCTACTCGATTGTCGGCTTAGGCTTTGGCATTCAGTTTGAAAAAGCATTGGCGGTAACAGGCGACGGTATTGGTCTAATTGTCACGACCATCATTGGTACGTTAGTCATTGGTTGGTTCTTAGCCAAACGAATGGGATTGGATCGTACCACGGGTTACCTAATCTCTTCAGGTACCGCTATTTGTGGTGGTAGCGCGATAGCAGCTGTGGCACCTGCGATTAAAGCAGACGATGAACAGATTGGCTTGGCGCTAGCTACGGTATTTGTGTTGAACTCGGTAGCTCTATTCTTATTCCCGATGATTGGCCACGCGCTTGAGTTAAGCCAACAAACATTTGGTACTTGGGCCGCCATTGCAATTCACGATACATCTTCTGTGGTAGGTGCAGCTTCGGCTTATGGTGAAGAAGCACTGACGACAGCGACAACATTGAAGCTCGCTCGTGCACTTTGGATCATCCCAATCGCTTTAGTCAGCGCGATGATCTTCAAGAACGATCAAAAGAAGATTACGATTCCTTACTTCATTTTCTTCTACTGCGCCGCCATTGCTATCAGTGACTTGCTGCCACAATTTGAGATGGTCTACCAAGGGATCTTTGATGTGTCCAAACGCGCGTTGGTTGTGTGTCTGTTCTTAATTGGCTGTGGTATTTCTGTAGAGAAGTTAAAAGCAGCAGGGCCGAAGCCATTGATGTTTGGTATTACGATGTGGACGATGATTTCGACGGGTTCTTTGGCGTGGTTAACTCTTGCTTAGTTCGCAAAGAAACGCTTTAACTGGTTGTTCGGTTACCTAGACACTCAGATTAGCGAGCAACAAAACAAAAAGGCAAAGCTCCAATGGGCTTTGCCTTTATCGTTTGTGGTAACGATATTCTTTGTTGCAACAATCACAAATCAAACAGGGGCTTATCACTCTTCTTGCTCTCTCTTTTCATTAAAACAAGTACCACAACCAACACAAATGCGGTGAGTTCAGCCAACGAGCGAGTCAACCCTGACGAAGTGACCGCTTGGCCTATCTGCAGTAAAACCGCAATGATGAGGGCAATTTTCATAATAAGACCTTATTCTATAATCCGTTATTTATAGGGCTTATTATGATGGATGGTTATAAAGATAATAAATTCTGTTTTGAACTATCTAATTGCTAAATTAACTAACCTAGCGTAATTGGCCCTCTAACCACTTAATAAAGGTTCTAACCTTAGGCCGCTTTTCCGTGCCCAACGGACAGATCAAATCATACCCTTTGTCTGTATCCATGCTCGGATAAGGCGTTATGAGTTCACCAGTCTCAATGTACTGCTTAACGAAATGATAGCGCCCCATCGCGACACCGAGATTGCTCAGGGCACTTTTTACGCCCATATCCCGATGGCTCACGCAATAAAACTGCTCAAACAAGTTCACATCTAAGCCGTTATGCTTAATCCAACGCTGCCACACGTCTGACCCTAATGCATGAATGAAATTAATCCGATGTAACGACTCCACACCATCATCAAAGATGTTGTGTTCAGCCGCATAACTCGGCGTACATACCGGAATATACTTTTCACCAAACAAGCGCTGTCGATGCATATCTTTGAGATCTTCAGCACCATAGTAAATAGCGACATCGAGATGATTTTGATGAAAATCCTGCTCTTCTTGCGAGAAAATGTTGAGGTTAAACTTAGGGTATCGCTGTTTAAAATCAGCCAATCTTGGCAGTAGCCAACTATTGGCAAAGGCAGGACTGGTTCCGATATTGATCTGTCCATACAGATCTGTGTTGGTAATATCTTCGATCTCACCAAAAATAGAGCTTAATGACTTAGATAACGTTCGTTGAAAGCGCTGACCTTCTTCAGTCAGTTCCAGCTTACGAGTCCCTCGTACAAACAGGTTAAATCCGAGTTCACCTTCCAACACTTTGATTCGATGGCTAACGGCTCCCTGAGTCAAATGCAACTTTTTCGCGGCTAACGTAAAGCTCATTTTCTCTGCAGCAACATTAAATGTATGAAGGTTTCTCAGTAAAGATTGATGGTTAGCCATATGAACTCATGCATTAAAAATTTTAATTCATAGTACTACCCGTTTCGTTTGTTTGCATTAAGAAATAAGTTTCTAATAGCCGCAGTTACTTAAAATCCTGCCTCGATCAATATTTAACTCCATACGTTGACGAGCAGAAACATTAAAAAAATTAATTACAAACTTAGGGGCACGTATGAATATACTCGGGTATATGCAAAAAGTAGGTAAGGCATTGATGGTTCCCGTAGCCACACTGCCAGCTGCAGCAATCCTTATGGGGATCGGCTACTGGTTGGATCCTGTTGGTTGGGGTTCTGAAAGTATCTTAGCCGCATTCTTGATCAAATCAGGTGGTGCGATCATTGACAACATGGCGGTTCTGTTCGCGGTGGGTGTTGCCTTTGGTTTAAGCCGTGATAAGAATGGTTCTGCGGCACTGTCTGGTTTTGTGATGTTCCTAGTCGTTACCACGCTACTTGCTCCGGGCTCAGTTGCTCAATTGATGGATGTTGAGTTAAGTGAAGTACCAGCGGCATTCGGAAAAATCAGCAACCAATTCGTGGGTATCATTGTCGGTATCATTTCCGCTGAAATCTATAACCGCTACTCAACGGTTGAGCTTCCGCAAGCTTTAGCTTTCTTCAGCGGTAAGCGTTTGGTTCCTATCCTTACCTCAATCGCAGGTATGGCGCTCTCTTTTGCTCTGCTATACATCTGGCCAGCTGTGTACGATGCTCTGATCGTATTGGGTATTAAGCTAGAAAGCATGGGCGCTGTGGGTGCTGGTCTGTTTGGCTTCTTCAACCGTTTGTTCCTATCAATAGGCATGCACCACGCACTCTACCCTGTGTTCTGGTTCGATGTTGTGGGTATTAACGACATTCCAAACTTCCTAGGCGGCGCACAATCTATCGCTAACGGTACGGGCATTCCGGGTAAAACAGGCATGTACCAAGCAGGCTTCTTCCCTATAATGATGTTTGGTTTACCTGCAGCTGCATTGGCGATGTACCACTGCGCTGACGCGAAAAACAAGAACCAAGTATTCGCCATCATGCTTGCCGCAGCAATGGCTTCGTTCTTCACAGGCATCACTGAGCCTCTAGAGTTCAGCTTTATGTTTCTAGCTCCTGTATTGTTCCTATTGCACGCAGTGTTAACAGGTCTGTCGCTTTACATTGCAGCAAGCATGGAATGGATGGCAGGCTTCGGCTTCTCTGCAGGCTTTGTTGACTTAGTACTATCAAGCCAAAACCCGTTAGCGACTAACTGGTACATGTTATTAGTTCAAGGTGGGGTGTTCTTCGCGCTTTACTACGGTATTTTCCGCTTCGCTATCATCAAGTTCAATCTACGTACTCCGGGTCGTGGTGAAGAGATGGAAGCAGAAGGCGAGACAAAATCTCCAGAAGCGTTAGTTAGCCTAACCAACAACTACATCGAAGCTATTGGTGGTGCAGACAACATTCTAGAAGTGGACAACTGTATTACTCGCTTACGCTTAACAGTAAAAGACTCGTCAGCAGCAGACAGTGACAAACTGAAAAAACTAGGTGCTGCAGGCGTCGTTCCTATCGGAAAAGGTGGCCTACAAGTCATTATCGGTTTAGGTAAGGTAGATAAGGTTGCTGAACAAATGAAGAAGGCACTCGCTTAAGCCAAACAGATAAAAGCCTTAATGACCAGATAGAATATTAAGAATTTGTGATGGTTTCACCACCATCACAACCCCCTGAAGCGCAATTACGACTAGTCACCGTGTATTGCGCTTCATTTTATTGTTCTCAGTTCTATTTAGAACGTATCTGCTGTAACCACTGTGCCAATCCTGCGCGTGAAACCTTAATGCCTAGCTGCTCTTGATGAGGCATTCGATAGTACTCGACAGGAAATTTGAACCGTTCCAGGCAGCCATTTAATTGCTCGGTAAACCATTCTTTGGTTGGTAAATCCGTACAATCCACAATAGCGACAGGTCGAAACCCGAACTCATCGTCTTCAATAGGAACAATAAACGCCTGATTAACCTCAGACAACTGATTGAGTGCTCGCTCAATCTCTTCGCAATGAATGTTCTCACCACCAGAAATAAACTGATTGTCGGCGCGACCAATAATCGACACTTGTTCACCAACCCACTCACCAAGATCTTTGCTATCGAACCAGCCGTTCTTATCAACTAATGGCGTTAATTTACCTTGGTGGTAATAACCGGAAGCGAGCGTATCGCCGCCAATAAAGATACGTTGTTCTTCAATTTTCAGCTGGCGATGGTTAAGGACAAAACCTGCAGTATTACTAGAATCAACGGGCTTCGCAGTCACTGTTGAAGCCGCTTCTGTCATGCCGTAGCCAAGCCATGTTTCGATACCCATTTGTTGAGCTTCAAGCCCAAGAGCCTCAGGTATATGGCTACCACCCAAAAGTACATGCGTTAAAGTAAGTGCTTGCTTACTCTTTAGTAATCGATGTAGCTGAGTAGCGACTAATGAAGCGTGACTGCATTCTTCTATATCAGTCTCAAGCTGACCTGTGCCTATCTTGATGCAGCCACCAGCCGCTAACCAACGATGAACTATCGCTAGCCCCGACACATGGTACATAGGTAAACTCAGTAACCAAGTGTCGGCTTGTTCAAAGTTGAAAGCGTCTAGTAAACCCTGAGCTGAACATAAGTGTTGCTGCAACGTGTGAGCCACCGCTTTCGGGTTTCCAGTAGAGCCAGAAGTGAATACGATGCTTGCAAGGTTTTGAGGATTGAAGCTGGAATCTTCCAGCATTGTTAAAGGTAGGCCATCACTATCGACCTTAACTTCACTTAGGCAAGGAAACGTCACCAACTTAGTGTTCAAATCAGCAGCATCAGAACGCTCTAACCCACTACTGTCCAATAGCCAAAGGTAGCTTTGTTGACCTGCTTGATATAAGGAATCGAGCTTTTGCTTCAGGCGTAAGCGAGGTTGAGGCATGGTAAAAGCGCAAATAACACCCAAATTGAGTGCGGCAAAATAAGCAGGAATCACTTCTGATTGATTCTTACCAACAATCGTCAGGACATCACCTTCAGATAGGCCTTGATGAGATAGTTGTTGTTGGTACTCACTCACTAGCACAGACACTTGCTGCCAAGTATAAGTGTGGTGAGTAGTCACTAACGCTGTTTGATGTGGGTTTTGCTGCGCCCACTGTACCCAAAGCGGGTGATGATTAGATTGTGGGCGCATCATAAGATAACCAAGTTATAGATTGAAAACGGTCTAAGCCAATCGAACGATCAGCTTAAGAAGACCAAATCAATTGTTGCTGTTCAAGAGTAGAAACCGGAAGCTGACAACCCGGCCAAGAAACCTCTAGCTGTTGCTGATACAAGCCAATTGTATCAAGTCCTGGAACTTCATTAGGCAAGTATTGTTGTGCTAATCGAGCAATCTGAGTTAAGCCAAGGCTAGACTCTATGCTTGAGCTTAGTACTGGTTTGATACCGAGTTGCTGTGCACGCTCAATGATTGCCACACAACGCTCGACAGAACCAATAAGAGTTGGCTTGATCACGACAGCTTTTACACCAGTAAGGTCGCTAAGATCAAACTCTGGGCTTCGCACCGCTTCTTGCAATGTTTCGTCCCAAGCAATCGCTACGCCATGGTCAATGGCAAATGCCAAGCTGTCTTCTGGTTTTTGGCAAGGCTCTTCAATAAAGCTAATACGCTGACGCAGTGAAGGCGCAATGTACTTGATAAACTGCTTAGCCTTTTCCGGCTTCCATGCACGGTTAGCATCAAGTCTTAAGGTTAAATCAGGGATCGACTCAAGAAATAAGCTGACCAACATGCCATCACGAATCGCTTCGTAGAGACCGACTTTCACTTTCGCGACCTTCTCGCCTTTCATCTCATTCAGCACAGGGATCAGTTCATCTGGGTCTCCTGTACAGAACGGCGCGGCTTGGTAGTTACCTTCAGCGTTGAGTTCGCCTCGTAATTCCATCATCGCCATTGAAAAGCCGAAGGCAACAGAAGGATATAGCTCATCAAAAGGCGTTTGAGGGTTATTGTGGCTCCAAAGCTCTAATTCGTGTTGAAGCTGAATGCCAGCTTGTTCGGCATCTTCTTGGCTAAAACCTGGCAAAGGTGCGACTTCGCCAAAGCCAGTTTTACCATCACACTCTAGTTGGATGATATAGCCAACGCGTTCGTTCAACTTATTGTCACGAAGAATCACGCCACTATCCATAGGCAATTGATAACGGTAGAGTTTAGCGTGACGCTGAGAATTCACTGAGTTCATAAAGTTTCCTAAAAAACGGGGAACATCAAAACAAAACGAGCCGCTATTAGCGACTCATTTTAAAGAAGAGAAAGACTATGGGTTACGCGGAAATTTGTCGAAATCAGGTCGACGCTTCTCGTTAAATGCATTTCGGCCTTCTTGGCCTTCTTCTGTCATGTAGAACATCATGGTTGCGTTACCCGCCAACTCTTGTAGACCGGCTTGACCATCACAGTCTGCGTTTAGTGCGGCTTTCAAGCAACGCAGCGCCATTGGGCTATGTTGAAGCACTTCACGACACCAACGAACGGTTTCTTTTTCTAGGTCGGCAACAGGCACCACGGTGTTTACCAGGCCCATGTCCAATGCTTCTTGAGCATCGTAGAAACGACACAAGAACCAAATTTCACGTGCTTTCTTCTGACCAACGATACGAGCCATGTAAGAAGCACCCCAACCGCCATCGAATGAACCGACTTTAGGACCCGTCTGACCGAACTGAGCGTTTTCAGCTGCGATAGTAAGGTCTGCCATCATGTGAAGTACATGACCGCCACCGACTGCCCAACCCGATACCGCTGCGATTACTGGTTTTGGACAAGTACGAATTTGACGTTGGAAATCAAGTACGTTCAAGTGGTGTGTACCTGAATCATCTTGGTAGCCGCCGTAGTCACCACGAATACTTTGGTCACCACCAGAACAGAACGCCTTCTCACCAAGACCCGTCAAAATGATTACGCCAACCTTCTCGTCGTAACGAGCATCAGCCAGTGCATTGATCATCTCTTTTACGGTTTGTGGACGGAACGCATTGTGGACTTGAGGACGCGCAATCGTGATTTTCGCAATACCGTCGTCAGACTTGTGGTACTGAATATCTTCGAATTGACTGCTTTCATCGCTCCAGTTAACTGCCGCGTAAAGTTCTTCTTCTGTGATGCCTACTGTTTTAGCCATGGTGATTCCCATTGTTCTATTAGAGACCACGACCAACAAGTAGTCGTGACGGTGTTGCTCTGCTTTTGATAGTGCTTGAGACTAGAGATCCGCTCAGTCAGATTAGCGACGACTGGCGATACATTGGATTATCAAGTTTGAAAACAACTCTGGTTGCTCAAAATGAACATTATGACCAGCGTAGTCGACCTGACTATATTCAAAGCCACTATTCTCAGCTAGCTCCATGAATTTACGATCTTTTTCTCCACACACATAATGCAATAAATGCTCATGAGATTTCAATGTGGCACGTAAATCCGGTTGCTTAGCTAATGAAGTAGATAACAACATATTTGCTACGGATACTCCAAGGTTACCACTACGCTTTATGACCAAAGTTTGTCTTTGCTCATGATTTAGTGAAGAAAAGACGCTTTGTTGATACCAATCGTCTAAAACATCTTCAATCGACTGCTGCGCAAAGCGAACAGCCCACTGCGTATCATGTACTAACCTTTGTGCTCTTTCTTCATCACATTCCAAACCAAAGTTGCCACCTTCAATGATGACTTTCTCTAGGTTGAGCGTCTCAAAGCAAGGGCTTGTCACTCCATACATAGCGAGCCTTCCCCCCATAGAGTAGCCAATCACCACGATAGGGTAATCAGCAGGAAGATCGTTTATCGCCAATTGAGCAGTGATGCACTGGACAATTTTCTTGCAGCAATGATCAAACCCTACCGGATCGATAAAGCGACTTTGTCCGTGTCCGGGTAAATCGATGCAAAGAAGAGGAAAATTCTCGAGAAATGGATGACATGCACTCCAATCATCCCCGCTTCCGAGTAAACCATGTAAAAAAACAAGCAAAGGTTTGTCGGAAGGTTCTTGTACAGC
Source organism: Vibrio sp. SG41-7 (assembly GCF_014164465.1). Lineage (NCBI taxonomy): Bacteria > Pseudomonadati > Pseudomonadota > Gammaproteobacteria > Vibrionales > Vibrionaceae > Vibrio > Vibrio sp. SG41-7. Next base: position 54,811 of record NZ_JACJFF010000003.1, read on the forward strand.
TGGGTAATAATTGGAGTAAAGCATGTAAAGTCCTTAGGCTAATGCCTCGGTGAGCATTGAACTGAATTGTTTCAGTAAAGTAGACGCTTGTTCGGGAGGCGTCTTAACTTCAACGAGCAAGGTACCCTGACCCTGTTCGAAATGTTGTTCGATAATGTTTTGATAGCAATTCAAGGTTTCTGGCGCCGCGTAACCAAGTTGGAACTGCGCAGCAGCGTGTTCAAAACTGAAACCATGAGGCATTTGATAAAGTGACTGTTTTTGCTGCTCTGGTACCGGCAACAAGTCAAAGATCGCACCACCGTCATTGTTGGTCACAACAAGAACCATCGGCGTTAAATTATGAGTCAGCAGAGCCAGTGAATTGAGGTCGTACAACAAAGAGGTATCACCAATCAACATCAACAAAGGATTCTGGTTGGCTTTCACCACGCCCGCAGCCGTCGCCACCAAGCCATCAATGCCCGATGCACCACGGTTACTGTAAACTTGATTCGCAGATATTGATGACAGCATATCCACCAGCCTTACCATCAAGCTATTTCCCACAAATAGCTCTCTGCCTTTAAGTCTAGACGACAAGTCAACGGCAACACTGAGTTCCGTCAATTGGTCATTGTTGGATATTTGCGCGAGGGCGAGTTGCTGAACAGTATTCGCGATTTCGACCAAAGGTGCCGCCCAGCCTGCATGCTGGCCTAACAAGGTGGGTAAATGCTGCTCTGACACCCATGACTCGATAGCAGCAACGATATGGGTTTGAGGCAAATGATCTTGGTTGATTCGGTGCATATCTGGTGACACAACAATATACTGTGATGAGCAGAATGATGATGCTTGCGACTTTATCCAATGATTAAGGCGCTTAGAAACAATGCGCTCACCGAACTGAAGGATAAAATCACATTGATTAAGTTGTTCTTTCGCTACGTCACTCTGCATCCACAGATCATAATGTTTCCAATCACTTGTGACACCTGATTGAGGGTCACAAAAAACTGGCCAGCCTAATGCAGTGGCAAATTGCTGAGCTTTTGTCGCTTGTTCAATATCGAGCGAACCGAGAATAACCACACCCTTACGCCCAAGATACTCACCTGGAGCAATAGGTTGTGTGTTCACTTGATTAGGTAAAAACGTTTGGCTGTAACAACCTGTTCCCGATTTCCACCCAGCGACACTGGATGTGTATTCCGCATACATTTCCGCGCTATTCGCAGAATATAGAGGTTCTGGGAACGGACAGTTGATATGAATCGCACCACCAACATTGCGTTGTTTCACTAGGGCGTGATCAACCGATGTCAGTAACCAATTCAGAGAAACTTGTGTACTAGGGCTTGGTAAGTTTAAAGCACTTTCAACGTGGGAAGAAAAGATACCCTGTTGCTGAATCGTTTGATTGGCACCACAGTCGACCAAGTCGATGGGTCTATCAGAGGTCAGCAAGATCAGCTTCTCGCGTGTCAGCCCAGATTCAGCCGTCGCAGGAAGAAGGTTAGCGACAGCAGTACCAGAGGTAACAATCACGGCAACTGGCTTATCACTGGCTTTAGCTAAACCTAAAGCTAAGAATCCAAGACCACGCTCATCAAAGTGCGTGTGTAAGGTTAACTTGGGATTAGCTTCGGCTTCGAGAGTTAACGGCGTTGAGCGAGAGCCCGGTGCAACACAAACATGTTCAACACCGTTGCGTGCTAGCTCTTCAAGTAATGTGTGACTCCAAACTCTATTTAATACGGCTTGGTCATGATTCATGACGCCACACCCAACGGCGGGTGATCCGAAATCAAGCTGAGTAAGGTCGACATCTTCTTGTTCAATTCTTGCCATTCATGTTCAGCAACCGATCCCGGCACGATCCCTGCTCCAGCAAACAGCTGTACTTGATCGTTTACAACTAACGCACTTCGAATCGCGACACAAAACTCCGCTCTCTGATGACTGATATAGCCAACAGAACCTGCATACCAGCCTCGCGCAAACGGTTCGTGTTCAAGAATGAAATCCATCGCCTCTTTACGCGGTAAACCCGCCACCGCAGCAGTCGGCTGTAATGCAGCAAGCAACTGCACACCGTTAACGCCATTATTAAGCTGAGCGTGGATATTACGCTTAAGATGCTGCACCTTACGCAAGCGCACAAGACGCGTATCCTTTTCAACATGGACCGTTTGAGAATGAGGAGTGAGGCGCTCAATGATGTCATCGACCACATACTGGTTCTCATTGAGGTTTTTACTGTCTTGAGAAAGCCAGTTCGCTAACTCCATATCTTCTGTCGCGTTTTCTCCGCGACCAATGGTTCCCGCTAGAGCTTCAGTATCAAGCTCTGTCCCATATCGGCTATACAAACGCTCTGGCGTTGAGCCAATAAAGCTGTGTTTAGAATCCAATACCAACATAAAGTGAAAGCTGTGATGGTTTTGTAGGTAACTGGCCTTGAGTAATTGAGCTGCGCAGATTGGCGCATCGAGCTGCAGCGTGGTTTTACGCGCTAAAACAACTTTCTTGTACTCTTCGTCGCTAATGCCCTGAAGCACTTTATCGACAAGGTTACCCCACTGTTCTCGTTCTGGAACGTGGTTAATCTGTTCAATGTGAGCCGACAAAGGTGCCAATATCGCCGCTTCTACAGAAAGCTTATTCAAAGCATTAATGGAGGCAACGCGATCAGGAGACAAGTTAACCGCTAGCGACCAAGTGTCGTCAAAGCGGATTAATTCAACCTGAGGAAGGAAGAAAAACGATTCCATGCAACGACGGTTCTTTGCGGTATGTCCATCAAATGAACGTCCACCCCAGATTCGTTGGTCTTCACCAAGAATTGCGTACGCGGGAGCAGGATCAGAAAAAGTGTGCAGTTGACCGAGCGCGACGACCTCTTCACGAGTGTCACGTGACTGCCAGTAGAACTTTGGAAAGAGCGGTTGAGCATGAAGCCATTCTATAAATGCAAACGATGGTTTTTGCGTTAGAACTTCAACACAACGAACTTCACTTGCTTGGGCATTTTGTACTCGCTCAATCAAAGCGGAGATAGTTTGCTGGAAATGTGACAAATCGACCTCGTTCACATCTAAATTATTATTATATTAGTTTGATACTTTATGGGCAGCACCCACTTAGATCAAGAATCTACTATATCTTTTGAACATTCCTGTGATTTTAAGCGATCCAGCCTCTTTATTCATCTTAGACAACAACAAAGAAAGCGATTAATTAAAATTTAGAAAAGAGTGACAACAAAAAGACCAAACGTGACACTGAAATGCGACATTCATCAGATTTTTATTCTATCAAACCCCATTTTGCGGTACTTTAATAAAGTATTTAAATTAATTTCAGGAAATCGGCAATGCAAAATATCGGGATGTCGTCAAAACTCAACAGCGTATGCTACGAAATCAGGGGGCCTGTACTCAAACATGCTAAGCGCATGGAAGAAGAAGGGCATAAAATACTGAAGCTTAATATTGGTAACCCCGCCCCATTTGGTTTTGACGCCCCTGATGAAATCCTTGTTGATGTAATCCGTAACCTACCGACATCTCAAGGTTACTGTGACTCAAAAGGCATCTATTCAGCCCGCAAAGCGGTTGTTCAGCACTACCAGAAAAAAGGCCTACGTAACCTTGATGTAGAAGACGTTTACATTGGTAACGGCGCATCAGAGCTTATCGTTATGTCTATGCAGGCGCTACTGGATAATGGTGATGAAATCTTAGTTCCCGCTCCGGACTACCCACTATGGACAGCGTCTGTTGCGCTTTCTGGTGGTACACCGGTTCACTACATGTGTGATGAAGATGCTGATTGGTATCCAGATCTAGACGACATGCGTGCGAAGATCTCACCAAAGACTCGCGGCATCGTTCTTATCAACCCGAACAACCCAACGGGCGCGGTATACAGCCGTGATTTCCTATTACAAGTTGTTGAGATTGCTCGTGAGCACGGTTTGATCATCTTCGCTGATGAAATCTACGACAAAGTACTTTACGACGGTGCCGTACATACTTCAGTCGCAACGCTTGCTGAAGACGTACTCATGGTGACATTCAACGGTCTGTCTAAGGCTTACCGTGTATGTGGTTTCCGTGGTGGCTGGATGTTCTTAACGGGCCCGAAACACATTGCGAAAGGCTATGTCGAAGGGCTAGAAATGCTCGCCTCGATGCGTTTGTGTGCCAACGTACCAATGCAGCACGCCATCCAAACGGCACTGGGTGGTTATCAGAGTATCAACGAACTGATTCTTCCTGGTGGTCGACTGCTTGAGCAACGTGACCGTGCATGGGAACTGATCAACAAGATCCCTGGCGTTTCTTGTGTGAAACCAAAAGGCGCGATGTACCTGTTCCCTAAGATCGACACCAACATGTACAACATCAAAGACGATCAGAAATTCGTGCTCGATTTCCTTAAGCAAGAGAAGGTGCTATTGGTTCAAGGTACTGGCTTCAACTGGCCAAAACCGGATCACTTCCGCATCGTGACTCTGCCACATATCGAAGACCTAGAAATCGCGATTGGTCGTCTAGAGCGCTTCTTACAGACCTACAACCAAGACGACCTCATCGAAGGTTAATTAACACAGAGAAAGATGACTACAATTTGCTGTTTTAAAAGACTTTAACTTGTAATCAATCACTTCTATGCTTAAAGGGCTCCTGTTTGGGAGCCTTTTTTGTATCCGCTGTCTCGTATCACTATGTTGAACACATGATACGAGTGGAGCACAGTTTAGAAAGGACTCTTATGAAACAAAGCCATTTCTTTGCCCATATTGCCCGTATGAAGCTGATTCAACGCTGGCCCCTGATGCGTTCAATCTCAAGCGAGAATATTTCAGAACATAGCCTGCAGGTGGCTTTCGTCGCACATGCCTTGGCATTAATTAAAAATAAGAAGTTTGATGGCCAGCTCAACCCCGAGCACATTGCGCTGCTTGGTATGTATCACGATACCAGTGAAGTGCTAACAGGGGATTTACCGACGCCAGTTAAATATTACAATCCAGACATCGCACAAGAGTATAAAAAGATAGAAGCGGCAGCAGAGCAAAGACTGCTTTCAATGCTGCCAGAAGAATTCCGAGACGACTTCGCTCCGTTTTTGATATCTGGAACAGCAAGTAAAGAAGAGCAAAGCATCGTCAAGCAAGCCGACACTATCTGTGCTTACCTCAAATGCTTGGAAGAACTCAGCGCGGGAAACCACGAATACGAACAGGCCAAACGCAGGCTTGAAGAGACGCTATCACAACGCAAAAGCCCGGAGATGGATTACTTTCTGACGACATTTGCACCCAGTTTCGAATTATCACTAGACGAAATCAGCTAGCTAGGTATAAGTTGAGTGTAATTATCTAAATAAAATCAATTTGATAGGTGCTATTTTGACTTCTCCACTCGAACCACCATTTGAACTCGAACAAGAATGGCAACATCGAAATGACGATGAACATAAAATAAGGCGTGATGACCATCGTAGCCCGTATCAACGCGATCGTGCGCGTGTGCTTCACTCTGCGGCTTTTCGTCGCCTCCAAGCAAAAACTCAAGTTCATGGCACCACGGTAAACGATTTCCACCGAACTCGCCTTACCCATTCGCTAGAAGCCGCACAACTTGGTACTGGCATTGTCGCTCAACTCAAGAAAAAGCAGCCCGAGTTTCGAGATCTTCTCCCCTCAGATAGCTTGATTGATTCACTGTGTTTAGCTCACGACATTGGCCACCCGCCTTATGGGCATGGTGGTGAAGTCGCACTCAACTACATGATGCGCGACCATGGTGGCTTTGAAGGCAATGCCCAAACGTTCCGAATAGTGACTCAATTAGAACCCTACACCGAACATCACGGGATGAATCTATCTCGACGCACTCTGTTGGGGTTGATTAAATACCCTTCACTTCTTAGCGAAGTTCAAGCTAAATTACAGTCTGAGCCTGTTAAGCACCAACGACAACTCCGAGCCAAAGATTGGATGCCAGCAAAAGGCATCTACGATCATGATGAAGAACTTTTTAACTGGGTACTGGAGCCGCTTTCAAGCAGCGACCAACAGCTTCTAAAACAGAAAAGAAAAACGCATACCGAGCCACTTGAGCACAATAAGACCAAATATAAGTCACTTGATTGTTCAATCATGGAGTTGGCTGATGACATCGCGTATGGCGTACATGATTTAGAAGATGCCATTGTGCTTGGCTCTGTGACCAAAGCTCAATGGGTAGATTCAGCTTACCCTCAACTTAAAGAGATGGCCGATCCTTGGATTTGTGAACACCTAGATTCAATTACAGAGATGCTTTTCTCTGGTGAGCAGTATCGTCGAAAGGATGCGATTGGTGGGATAGTCAACGCTCTGTTGACCAGTATTTCGATTGAACGAGTGGATGCTAACTTTGAGAATGTGCTGTTGGCTTACAATGCCGTGCTTGAACCGAGCATGGATGCCACACTCGATAAACTGAAGCACTTTGTCAGCGAGTTCGTGATTCAAGTGCCTCAGGTTCAAGTCATCGAATACAAAGGCCAACAGATCATCATGGATATGTTTGAAGCATTCAGCGCAGATCCTGAACGCTTGCTGCCACTGCCTATCAAGAAGCAATGGCTACAACATCAAGATGAATCAAGAAAGATGCGCGTGATTGCGGATTACATCTCATCAATGACTGATGACCTTGCGCAGAAAATGCATCAGCAATTGTTCTCAGCTCATACCGAGTTTTAATTCCTGACTCGTACCAATGAATCGGCTTAATCTAAGTAGTTTTTCTCAAACACACCCGGCGGCATTTGATTGATTTGAAACTGAATCATTTGGTTAAATGCCGTTAGCAAAGGGCTAAAGTCGCCATCACTCTCTAGCAAGCTAAGCAAATGATAGCCAGCTTCGACGGTAGAAAGGCTGTTTTCACTGGGCGCTTTACGGATTCGATAATTACCCTTGAGATCTTTCGGTAAGTGAACTGTGGTCAGCGCATGCAAGTTACTCGACACCTGCCACATCTTGAACGCCTTCTTCCACGTCCCATCCAATAAAATCACACGCAGCTTCTTGCTTGGGCATGTCGCAGATTCAACTGAAACAGAGTTTTCGCTTGGGTATAAAATCACATGTTGGTAATGTTCATCGGCCAGCAATGCGTTCAATTGTTCGTTGTCTGAAAAGTCTTCACCGACAAGCGTCACGCTGTTATTTAGAGATAACGAGAGGATACGCGCAGTTCCCATCGGGCGATGCTCTTCTGATGGGTGCTGAAGAATGATAAGCTCAACATTAGATTCGAGTGGTGTAACCCACTGACAAATACAAGCTTTCAAAGCCTTGCTGCATTGGGGGCAATAACGAGACATGGATTTAATGTGTACCCTGTTTTAATTTTCACTTCACTTTTATGCGTCTTATTCCAATTTGAGCCAATACAAGCTTGGGTCGTATGGGATAGCAATGCGATTGCCGAGGGGCAATGGTGGCGGATCCTAACAGGAAACTTTTCACATACCAACTACTCGCACCTTCTGATGAATCTAGCAGGCTTATGGATCATCAGCTATCTGTTTCAACCGAGTAAAAAACAGCTTGTTCTTGCTCTGCTTGTGACTAGTTTAGTTACTGGGATCGCTCTGTTGTTTTCGAGTATTCAGATCTATGTTGGCCTATCTGGCACTTTGCATGGGTTGTTTGGCTTATTCGCGCTCAGTGAGGCTTTAAACGGTAGGAGATCAAGTTGGCTGTTAGTATTGGGATTAATCGCTAAAATCGCTTGGGAGCAGCTTATTGGCCCTTCTAGCACGACTGGCGAACTGATTAATGCTCGTGTCGCGATTGAAGCCCACCTAGCAGGTGCATTGGCTGGAGGCTTCATATCTATCGCTTCATTTCTAACAAGTAGAAAAACGGATCAAAGTTGAATTCTTTCGCGGTTCTTTTCAACCGTCGCTTCACCTATCCCTTTCACACTCACCAAATCATCAGCAGTCGTAAACGCACCGTTTTGATCTCTGTAATCGACGATCTCTTGGGCTTTCTTGTCCCCAACACCAACTAATAACGCTGAGAGTTCTTCTGCCGTCGCAGTATTGATGTTTACCGTAATCTCAATGCCATCGTAAAGCTCAGCTTTAGTTGGGCTATCAGAAAACGCTGGGGAGCTTAGGGCCATCAGAAATGAAAGAAGTAGTGTTGAATATATCGTGCGCATAAACCGTTCCTTTGAACAAAAAACGTAACTTATGCATTTACCGCACTAGATAACACAATCACCAGACAAAAATAAAGCGGGTCACCTAAGTGACCCGCTTCGTTATACATCTTGTTTTCATCAGCTTGTTTGTTGGCTCGCAATTCTTATTTATCGAATAAACCTAATTTGCAAAACAACAACCATCGCATGTTGATTCTCGGTAGTCAGCCACCAAACAGGCTTAACTACCGAGCTAATCTAACTCAAGCTAACCTGATCTTACTGACCTTGACCCACTACGTAGTATTCAACGTCTGCATTTTTACGCAGTACGTTTAGTACATTAGTAAGGTCTTGCTGATTACCAACTCGCTCCAACTGTGCACCAATTTGAGTGCTGTAAGCTGGGTTGATTTCAGCTGTTACTTTAGAAAGCTCAACAACAACGATGTTACCGTCTTGGTCTTTAGATTGACCGAACACAGCTTGACCTACTTCTGGTTTCGCTAGAGCGAATACAGACGCCGCTAGTGGCGAGTTACGGTCAATCGTTTCAAGTTCAGTGAACTCAAGGTTGTTATCTGCAAGTACTGCTTCGTTACCTTGCTTAAGCTCGTTCACTAGAGAAACACCTAGCTCAACTGCTTGTTGCTCAGCTTGTACAGCAGACAATGCAGCGACAACTTGATCTTTCACTTCAGCTAGAGGAAGAACTGTCTCGTCGCGAGTCTCTTCTACACGAACAACAATCACGTGCTCAGGTGCAACTTCGATAACTTCAGAGTTCAGACCGTCTTCTTTCACTTCAGGGCTCAAGATAGCTTGCATAACTGCAGGCGTCATCAGAACTTCTGGAGCGTCAACTTGAGAGATGAAATCTGTTGTCGTGATCTTCGCATTGATAGCTTCAGCAGAGTCATCCAAAGAATCTGGGAATTCAAACGCTACTTTCTCTAGCTCAGTTTGCTGTTCGTAGAACTGATCAACTGCGTGTTGGTCTAGAAGCTCTGTCTTAATCTCTGCCGCTACTTCAGTGTAAGGCTGAGCTTGAGATGCTTTTACTTCGTCTAGCTTGATGATGTGGTAGCCAAAATCAGATTTAACTAGGCCAGTAGTATCGCCAATATTCTCAAGAGCGAAAGCCGCGTCTTCGAATGCTGGGTCCATAACATCGCGTTCAATCCAACCTAAGTCACCGCCAACATCTGCACTACCGAAGTCGTCAGATTTCTCTTCCGCTAGCGTAGCAAAATCAGCGCCTGCATTTAGCTCGTCTAGGATTGACTGAGCTTTCGCTTCGTCATCGCCTTGAACTAGAATGTGGCTAACTTTACGTTGCTCTTCAGTTGAGTACTTGTCTAGGTGCTCTTGGTAGTATTTCTGTGCTTCTTCATCGCTTACTTCAAGCTGAGACTTAAGTGCTTCAGCTGAAAGCTCGATGTAAGACACCTTAGCTTGCTCTGGACGAGTGTAAGCTTGAGGGTTCTCAGAATAATACTGTTCGATTTGCTCGTCAGTTAGCTCGATGTCTTTCGCTAGATCAGCAACAGACAAGGTCACTGTACGAATGTCACGAGTTTGAGCAATAAGTTTGCTTTGCGTATCGATTTCGCCTTGAAGAACAAATTCACTGCCTTGAAGCGCAGTCACAAGCTGGTTACGCATTAGGTCACGACGCATGTATTCAGCGAAGCTTTCTGCGCTGAAACCTGCACGACGCAGGGCTGATTGGTAAACTTCTTGATCAAATTGACCAGCAGTTTGGAACTGAGGCATTTCTAGAATCATTGTACGGATTTGAGAATCACTGATTCGTAGGCCTAGTGACTCAGCTTGCTGCTCAAGTAGAACATCGTTGATCATGCGATCAAGTACTGATTTACGGAAAGACTCTACGTATGCAGGGTCTGCAAGCATTTGAGCGAAGTAATCGCCAAGTTGAGACTGCATACGATTACGTTCGTTTTGGTAAGCTTGTTCGAACTCACCACGAGCAATTTCTGTGTTGCCAACTTTAGCTGCTGCGTTGTTACCGCCACCGGTGATGTAGCTGCCTACACCTGCGAATACGAATGACAGGATAATCAACCCAAGGATAATTTTTACCGCGATGCTATTCACGCCTTCGCGTAATCGATCCATCATAATTTAAGTGCTCTCCGGATATGAAGCATTGGCTTCAAAATAAAATCTATTCACGCGATATTATCAGAAAAAGAAATGCGCATCAGTAGGATGCGCATAATTTAAATAAGTTCAATGTGCTTTGCACACATACTGTCTAAGAATGAAACATCATTTTTCAAACAGTAAACGCATTTTACTGCCTTCCCCTCTCTAAAAGCGAGGTTTCAGCAGTGAAAATTAGTTACATGCGTCTTTAAGTGCTTTACCTGCTTTGAAGCCAGGTACTTTAGCTTCTGCGATTTGGATCTCTTCACCAGTTTTTGGGTTACGACCTGTACGAGCAGCACGAGTACGAACACTGAAAGTACCAAAGCCAACAAGTGCAACTTGGTCACCTGATTGTAGCGTTGTGCCAACTGCTTCGATGAAAGCGTCTAGAGCGCGACCAGCTGAAGCTTTAGAGATGTCTGCGTTTTCTGCGATTGATTCTACTAGTTGTGTTTTATTCACTGTTTTTCCCCTATGTGTCATCTGTGACTACTTCTCGATGACTGTACGTTCCATTTTGGTTTTAATTTAGCCGCAAGCCTTATTGCAAAAGGGCTGCCGCTTTAGTCAAATAACTTAGCGTCCAAAAAAAACGCTGACAAGCCTTTTCGGGTCTATCAGCGTAATTCTTTACTTATTTTTGCTATGCATCACTATTTTTTCACGTCAAACTCGACCCCTGACGGATCTCGTTCTAGCGCGACTTTAAGTACTTCATCAATCCATTGGACCGGAATCACCTTTAAGTCAGCGATTACATTGTCTGGAATCTCTTCCAAATCACGCTCATTGTCTTTAGGAATCAAGACAGTTTTGATGCCGCCACGGTGTGCTGCAAGCAGTTTTTCTTTCAAGCCACCGATAGGTAAAACTTCACCACGAAGGGTAATTTCACCTGTCATACCGACCTCAGCTTTCACAGGATTACCCGTTAGACTGGATACCAATGCAGTACACATTGCGATACCCGCACTTGGGCCATCTTTTGGTGTTGCACCTTCCGGTACGTGAACGTGAATATCACGTTTCTCGTAGAAATCTGTGTTAATACCCAGATTTTCCGCACGAGAACGAACCACAGTCATGGCTGCTTGAATCGACTCTTTCATCACATCGCCAAGAGAACCGGTTTGCGTTAGCTTACCTTTACCTGGCATTGATTCAGTTTCGATAGTCAGTAGGTCACCACCCACTTGAGTCCACGCTAAACCCGTCACTTGACCGATACGGTTACTCTCATCCGCTTTACCGAAGTCATGACGTTGAACGCCTAAGTACTCTTTCAGGTTATCAATGTTAACCGTTACAGACTTAAGGCTGCTGTCTAGCAAGATATTCTTAACTGCTTTACGACAAATCTTCGAAATTTCACGCTCTAGATTACGCACACCCGCTTCACGCGTGTAATAACGAATAATGCCAACGATAGCTGAATCTTCGATATTAATCTCGTGAGGCTTAAGACCGTTACGTTGGACTTGTTTGTCCAGTAAGTGACTTTTAGCGATGTTCAGCTTTTCATCTTCTGTGTAACCCGACAGACGAATCACTTCCATACGGTCCAGTAACGGGCCAGGAATGTCCATTGAGTTAGACGTTGCAACAAACATGACGTCTGACAGATCGTAATCTACTTCTAGGTAGTGATCGTTGAATGCAACGTTTTGCTCTGGATCTAACACTTCTAGAAGCGCTGAAGACGGGTCGCCACGCATATCAGAAGACATCTTATCGATTTCATCTAATAGGAACAGTGGGTTCTTAACACCAACTTTAGACATCTTCTGGATCAGTTTACCCGGAAGTGAACCGATGTAAGTGCGACGGTGACCGCGGATTTCCGCTTCGTCACGTACGCCACCAAGAGCCATACGAGTGTACTTACGGCCCGTTGCCGCTGCAATCGAACGGCCTAGCGAGGTTTTACCGACACCAGGAGGACCAACAAGACAAAGGATTGGACCTTTTAGCTTGTTAATTCGATTTTGTACTGCCAAGTATTCAAGGATACGTTCTTTAACACGCTCTAAGCCGTAGTGGTCTTCATTCAAGACCTCTTCCGCTTTCGCTAAATTCTTTTTAACTTTTGAACGCTTAGCCCAAGGAACACCAACCATCCAATCAATGTAGCTACGTACTACTGTTGCTTCAGCAGACATTGGCGACATCATTTTCAGTTTTTGCAGTTCTTGCTCGGTTTTTTCACGAGCTTCTTGAGGCATTTTTGAATCTTCGATCTTCTTCTTCAGAGTCTCGAATTCATCAGGTGCGTCATCCATCTCGCCCAGTTCTTTCTGAATCGCTTTCATTTGCTCATTCAGGTAGTACTCGCGCTGAGATTTCTCCATCTGCTTCTTAACGCGGCCACGAATGCGTTTTTCAACTTGCAGGATGTCAATTTCTGACTCCATTTGGCCCATTAAGAATTCCAAACGTTCAGTCACATCTGCAATTTCTAGAACGTGCTGCTTATCAACCAATTTAAGTGGCATGTGCGCTGCAATCGTATCAGCTAGGCGTGCAGCCTCATCAATACCGTTCAGAGACGTTAGAACTTCTGGTGGGATTTTTTTGTTTAGCTTAATAAAACCTTCGAATTGATTGATCGCGCTGCGAACAACCACTTCTTGTTCTTTTTCGTCAAGTTCTGAGGTTACAACGTATTCGGCATCCGCTAAGAAAAACTCACTCTCTTTGAACTGGTGAATTTTTGCACGCTGCTGACCTTCGACAAGTACTTTCACAGTACCATCAGGCAGCTTTAGCAACTGAAGAATAGTAGCGACTGTACCTACGTTAAATAGGTCATCGATTGAAGGCTCATCAGTGTCCGCTTCTTTCTGCGCTACAAGTAGTACTTGTTTGTTAGCTTCCATTGCCGATTCAAGGCAAGTAATCGATTTTTCACGACCGACAAACAATGGAATAACCATGTGTGGGTAAACCACTACATCACGTAGAGGTAGCACGGGGATTTCGATACGCTCGGAACGTTCCAAGTTCATATATTTCTCTCTTCCGCTTTAACTTATAAAGCAGTATATGGGGCTTAAACGACTGGATTCAATGGAAGAATAAAAAAAAGGAGGTAATTGCTTACCTCCTTTTTCAATTTGAGTGACTTGTCTAAAAAAGACCTACTCTGCAACCGCTGCTTGGTTATCTGAGTTGCTGTAAATCAACAGTGGTTCTGACTCACCATTAATTACCGACTCATCAATCACAACCTTGCTTACGTCTGTCGAAGATGGCAGTTCGTACATAGTTTCTAGTAGAACACCCTCTAAGATAGAACGCAGACCACGAGCACCCGTTTTACGTTCCATTGCTTTCTTCGCAATTGCACGTAGAGCATCGTCGCGGAATTCTAATTCAGTCTCTTCGATTTCAAATAATGCTGCGTACTGCTTAGTAAGCGCATTCTTCGGTTCACAAAGAATTTGAACTAGAGCTTCTTCGTCAAGTTCTGTCAGTGTCGTTGTCACGGGTAGACGACCAATGAATTCCGGAATTAGACCGTACTTCACGAGATCTTCAGGTTCAACTTGAGTAAACAGTTCACCCACAGTTTTTGCTTCATCTTTTGAACGCACTTCTGCGCCAAAACCAATGCTCGAACCTTTTTCTACACGTTGCTCAATCACTTTATCTAGGCCAGAGAACGCTCCGCCACAAATAAATAGGATCTTAGACGTGTCCACTTGCAAGAACTCTTGCTGTGGATGCTTACGACCACCTTGAGGTGGAACTGAAGCAACTGTACCTTCAACAAGTTTAAGTAGAGCTTGCTGTACACCTTCACCAGACACGTCACGCGTGATTGATGGGTTTTCAGCTTTACGAGAAATCTTGTCGATTTCATCGATGTAAACAATGCCGCGTTCAGCTTTCGCTACGTCATAATCACATTTCTGAAGCAACTTCTGGATGATGTTTTCAACATCTTCGCCCACATAACCGGCTTCGGTTAGTGTTGTTGCATCTGCCATTGTGAATGGAACGTCTAGGAAACGAGCCAGTGTTTCAGCCAGTAGCGTTTTACCACTACCAGTAGGACCGATAAGAAGAATGTTACTCTTACCTAGCTCTACGCCTTCAGCTGTCGTGTCACCATTACGCAAACGCTTGTAGTGGTTGTATACCGCAACTGCTAGCACTTTCTTCGCGTATTCTTGACCGATTACATAGTCGTCAAGATGCTCACGAATCTCACGCGGCGTTGGCAGCGATTCCGATTCTTTCTTAGGAAGAACATCTTTAATTTCTTCACGAATAATGTCGTTACAAAGATCGACACATTCATCACAAATGTAAACAGAAGGACCTGCGATTAACTTGCGAACTTCGTGTTGGCTTTTGCCACAGAAAGAGCAGTAAAGCAGTTTACCGCTACCACCCTCTTTGCTTTTGTCTGTCATTCGCTAACCTCTTAGCCTTTACTCTCTATGCTTGAGTGTATATCAATTTGAATCACTTTGCGTTAAACAATTGCCGTGCAATTATTGACCGCGGTGATTAAGAACTGAATCTACCAAGCCGTATTCTACTGCTTGATCAGCAGACATAAAATTATCACGATCTGTATCACGCTCAACAACTTCTAAAGGCTGACCAGTGTGCTCTGCCAATAGTTTGTTTAGCTTTTGTTTGATCGTTAGGATCTCTTGCGCGTGAATTTGAATATCAGACGCTTGGCCTTGGAAGCCGCCAAGTGGCTGGTGAATCATTACACGTGAGTTTGGAAGCACGTGACGCTTACCAGGAGTACCACCCGCTAGTAAGAATGCACCCATAGAGCAAGCTTGACCCATACATACTGTGCTCACGTTTGGCTTGATGAACTGCATTGTGTCGTAGATAGACATGCCCGCTGTTACGCTACCGCCAGGTGAGTTGATGTAAAGATAGATATCTTTGTCTGGGTTTTCTGATTCCAAGAAAAGCAGTTGAGCCACGACAAGATTTGCCATGTGGTCTTCCACTTGACCTGTTAAGAAAATGATACGTTCTTTTAATAGACGAGAATAAATATCGTAAGAACGTTCACCACGGGAAGTCTGTTCAACCACCATAGGAACTAGTGCGTCCATAATCGATGGCATTGTATTTTTTTCTTGGTAGCTCATATTCTTATGTCCCTAAAATAAATGGCCCGAATGATTAAATCATACGGACCATTGTTAGCAGAATTGTTGACCGTACGTCAACCTTCTACGTCAGATATTACTATATTAAGCAGGTTGCTGATTCATTAGCTCGTTGAAGCTAACTTCTTTATCAGAAACTTGAGCTTTAGCGATGATTGCATCAATAGCTTGCTCTTCTAGAGCAACATTGCGCATGTTGTTCATCATTTGCTCGTTTTGCTCGTAGTAAGCAATAACTTCTGTTGGATCTTCGTATGCTGTAGCCATCTCTTCGATGATAGCTTTAACTTTCTCGTCGTCAGCTTTTAGTTCTTCAGTCTTGATTACTTCACCAAGAAGAAGACCTACAACTACGCGACGTTTAGCTTGCTCTTCGAACAGCTCACGTGGAAGTTGGTCAGCAGCTTCAGTGTTGCCACCGAAACGTTGAGCAGCTTGTTGACGTAGAACACCGATCTCTTGATCGATTAGAGCAGAAGGTACGTCGATGTTGTTTTCGTTAACTAGACCGTCGATTGCTTGCTCTTTGATGCGGTTCTTAACAGCTTGCTTAAGCTCACGCTCCATGTTCTTACGAACTTCAGCTTTAAGGCCTTCAACGCCTTCAGCTGCGCCGAACTTAGAAACGAATTCTTCGTTTAGTTCTGGAAGCTCACGAGCTTCAACTTTGTTCAGCTTGATAGAGAACTTAGCAGCTTTACCTTTTAGGTTTTCAGCGTGGTAATCTTCTGGGAAGTTTACTTCGATTTCGAATTCCATACCTGCTGTTTTACCAACGATACCGTCTTCAAAACCAGGGATCATGCGACCAGCACCCATCTCTAGTGGGAAGTTCTCAGCTTTACCGCCTTCGAACTCTTCACCGTCGATAGAACCAACGAAGTCGATAGTTGCACGAGAACCAGCGTCAGCAGCAGCTTCAACTTCAGTCCAAGTTGCTTGTTGCTTACGTAGAGTTTCGATCATCTCTTCAACGTCAGCTTCTTTAACTTCTACTGCTGGTTTCTCAACAGTGATGTTTTCTAGACCTTTCAGCTCAACTTCTGGGTAAACTTCAAAAGTTGCGTTGAATACTAGGTCAGCGCCTTCGTTGTTTTCAACTGGTGCGAAAGTAGGTGCGCCAGCTGGGTTGATTTTCTCTTTAACGATCGCTTCGATGAAGTGACGTTGCATTACTTCGCCCATCACGTCTTGACGTACTGCTTTGCCGTACATTTTAGCAACCATCTTCATAGGCACTTTGCCTTTACGGAAACCATCGAAACGACGGTTTTTCGCGATGTTGCGTAGTTCAGCTGTAACTGCATCTTCGATGTTAGCAGCAGGAACAGTAATATTAAGACGGCGCTCTAGGCCTTCTAGCGTTTCAACAGTAACTTGCATTATATAAACCTCAAAACTGGCTCAGTAATCTGAGCATATGAGCCGTAACTTAGCTTTAATTCAAAAGCCGACGTTGTTGGCTGCATTCTTGTGTAGTGCTCTATCCGAACACCTAATTTAAAATCGAGCATTGATGTCTGAATTGATTATTCAACCAAACACCAGACTAATCAGCGATATCTTCGTTCTTCACATGCTTATTGAACGTTCTCACGCAGTTATAAAACGTTTTCACGCACTTATAAAAAGCAGTGAAGCTTGTTTTCGGAAACAAGAAAGGTATCTCCGATTAGCCTCAGGACAGAAATTTTAGATGCGACATTCTAGCGATCTGTTTAATCTCTGTCGAGCCGTTCACCTCTGCATGATGATGAATGCTCTAAATTCGTCCAACTAAATGATACAAAAACGATCAAATCATCACTTAGCACAACAGAAATGGGGACAATAGCGACTTTTTCAAGGGAATCGAGGGCTTTTTTTGCTAAAAACCTTAAAAAGAGATCTTGCTCTTGTTTTACCCCTCAGAGTCGATAACTTTTTCAACAATCCCCGTTACAAACCCTTAACCTACCCCCACCTGTCGACTTTCTCCTTTCAGCAAAAACTACCGCTATTTGCTACCATAAATGAGAGAAGACGGGCTTGATTGATTACCAAAGAAATTAGCGGAGAGCCTTCATGTTTCAAGCTTTTAGAATCCCAATACTATTAATGGCCATATACAGTCTACTGATGGTATTTGGCGGTCATTGGGTGTGGAGTACAAGTCATCAAAGTTTGTTAAATGATCATCAATCTAAGCTAGACCGCTTTTCGGTTCATATTTCAAGCCAACTGGATAAGTTCGCGCACATTCCCGAGCTGCTTTCAAAAGACAAAGAGCTGGTCGATGCCCTTCACTCTCCAAGTAACTCTGCGCAAATCGAACTCACCAATCGCTATCTAGAGCACGTAAATTCGGTGATTCAAGCGTCCGACACTTATCTATTAGACAGCATTGGCACCACTATCGCAGCCAGTAACTGGAATCAACCGCGTTCTTTTATTCGTCGAAACTTTGCTTTCCGTCCCTACTATCAAGAAGCCATTCAGGGCAATGAAAATCAATATTTTGCGCTAGGGTCAACGTCTGGGAAGCGAGGCTATTATTATTCTTATCCGGTCTCCTATGCCGCTGAGATTATTGGCGTCATTGTCGTAAAGATGGATTTATCGCTGATTGAAGCAAGTTGGAAAGGCAAACAGAGTTTTTTTGTTGCTGACGATAAAGACCAAATCGTATTCATGTCGAGTAATCCTGAATGGCTGTTCAAAAGCCTTCAGCCGCTGAGCCAAGCACAGCAAGCTCGAATTCAAGAAAGCAGACAATATCTCGATACCAAAATAGAAAGCCTTCACTTCTCTGGTGATTTCGAGAGTGCTACTAGCAATATTGAGTCTCCGCACAAGCTCGTCCAAGAGCAATTCTTTAGCTCTTCACGCTTCTTAGCCGAACCGAAACTCACCATACGAGTATTTTCTCCGACCCACTTAGTTTGGTGGGATCTGGTGGCTTACCTAGTGGTTTTGAGCCTTATCTTTGCGATTATTTATCTAACGATGCAGCTCAATCACCATCGACAACAAAGGCGTGCCCAAATTGATAGGCTGCAATCTGAAGCCAAGCAAAAGCTAGAATTTCAAGTGCTTGAGCGCACATCAGAGCTGCATGTCGAGATTAAACATCGTATCGAAACCGAACATGTACTGAGGCAGACACAAGACGAACTCATCCAAGCCGCTAAACTGGCAGTGCTAGGGCAAATGTCGGCAAGCATTAGCCATGAGTTGAATAACCCTCTCGCTGCGATTCGCAGTTATGCCGACAACGGCCGACTGTTTCTTGCCAAAGAAAAGACTGATCGTGTCGATGACAACCTCTCGCGAATCTCGGCGCTCACTGATCGCATGGCGAAAATCAGCCACCAGCTTCGCTCTTTTGCAAAGAAATCCACCGCGGAAGAATTACATACGTTGCAGATACTTCCCGTATTGCACTCGTCAAGAGAGCTGATGAAACCACAACTCAAGAGTGAACGAGTTAAGGTTAACGAACTCCCTGAAACCTTTGATGCTTGCGTGCTCGCCAACGCTATCCAATTGGAACAAGTGATCATTAATTTGCTGACCAACGCGATTCAGGCGATGGAACAACAAGACAACAAGCAATTGGCTATTCTGTTAGATATTAGGGAATCCGACCATCGACAAGCCAGCACCTTGCTGATTCATGTCGATGATAATGGCCCCGGCTTCACTTCCCCTTCGAGCGGAGATTTTTTTGAACCTTTCCATACCACCAAGAAAAACGGACTTGGACTTGGGTTATCGATTTCTCAACAAATAATCAGCGGAATCAACGGCAAGCTCGTTACCGGTCACAGCCCTCAAGGTGGCGCTCGATTCAGCATAGAGTTGCCCCTTGTTGAGCAAGAACAAAAAGAAAAAAAACCAACACCCAAACAAAAACAACAGACTGAGATTAAACCGTTAGCAAGCTAGCTATTGAACAAGCGAGCCAACCAACAAGCAAAAAACTCAGCGATAATCAGAATACAAAGAAGTAAAGGAATCACTATGTGTCACGTCTATTTCATTGATGATGAATCCGATCTAAGAATGGCGATTGAACAGAGCTTTGAGCTCGCCGATATTGAAGCGGAGTTCTTTCCCGATGCCGAATCTGCTCTGCTCGCAATTCAAGAGAACGGCTTACCCCACGTGATCGTCACTGATATCTGTTTACCGGGTATTTCCGGGCATGACTTGCTCAACACCGTAATGCACAAAGATAAAGAAGTCCCCGTAATCATGATCACTGGCCACGGCGATATCTCCATGGCCGTGCAAGCGATCCAAGACGGCGCCTATGACTTCATTGAAAAGCCGTTCGCCAATGAACGTCTAATCGAAACCACTAAGCGAGCGATAGAAAAACGCCAACTTACCCTTGAGAATCTTGAATTAAAGCGCTCTCTCAAGGCCAGTAAAGCGCTTGGACCAAGAATCATTGGTGACACGCAATCAATGACCGAACTGCGTTCTATCATCACCCACGTTGCCGACACTAACGCCGATATTTTGTTGTTTGGTGAGACAGGTACGGGCAAAGAATTAGTCGCACGATCCCTACATGAGCAAAGCAGTCGACGAGAACAAAACTTTGTTGCCGTCAATTGCGGGGCGGTTCCAGAAAATCTGATTGAAAGTGAGTTGTATGGCCATGAAAAAGGCGCATTCACAGGTGCTGAGAGTAAACGCATTGGCAAGTTCGAGTTTGCTCAAGGCGGAACCCTATTCTTAGACGAGATCGAATCCATGCCGATGCAGGCACAAATTCGCCTGTTACGTGTCTTGCAAGAACGCGTCATCGAAAGAGTTGGCTCAAACGGATTGGTCCCACTTGATATTCGAGTAATCGCCGCAACCAAAGTGGACTTGAAAAAGGCAGCTGAAGAAGGGACTTTCAGACAAGACCTTTACTACCGATTGAATGTTGTCACCCTAGATTTACCGCCGTTGAGAAGCCGCCAAGAAGATATCCCAGCACTCTTCCACCACTTCTTACTGGTCGCTGCGGCACGTTATGGCAAAACAGCCCCGGCAATTCCACAGAAAGAACTGCACGAGCTTTTAGCCCACGATTGGCCGGGAAATGTACGAGAATTGCGTAACACTGCGGAGCGTTTCGTACTTTTAGGTAAACTATCTCACTTATCAGACAGCACTTCGGAGTCGACCCAACATTTGTCGTTAGCAGAACTGGTTTGTGATTTTGAGAAAAACACGTTAAAGCAAGCGCTTATTGAGTGTAATGGCAGCATCAAAGAGACGATGGATAGGCTGCAACTTCCCCGAAAAACACTCTACGATAAGATGCAAAAACACCAGCTAGTGAAAGAGTCATACAGACAAAACGAAAACTAAATTAGATTTGGGAGCAAGATCACCTATACTTATTTTGATAACAGGATGTTATGCAATCAAAGTAATAAGGAAATAACTATGGGTGAGAAAACAAGAGTTCCCTCGATCACCGATACTTTCGAGATAGATGGTATTTTTTATACTGACAATCATGTCGATCTATACACGCCAGAATTAGAGGCAAAAAGAGCGCTGTATGAGCAGATTGATTCAGGTTCTAGATATGGCAAGATTATCGATGAGGAGGTTTAACCCTCCTCATCACTTCGTTGTTACTTCACTATCTACTTAGTGATGATCTCTGGCCCCATCAACGTGGTCGGTAACCATGTTGATACCCAAGGTACGTAAGTTACGATAATCAAGAACAAGAACATCACGCCAACCCACGGCAACGCTGCTTTTACCACGTTCATCATCGACATCTTCGCGACCCCGGCGGTCACAAACAAATTGAGCCCAACAGGCGGCGTTATCATCCCTATCTCCATGTTCACCACCATCATGATACCTAGGTGAATTGGGTCGATACCCAGTGCAATTGCAATTGGGAATACCAACGGCGCAACGATGATCAGCAAACCTGATGGCTCCATGAACTGCCCACCAATCAAGAGTAGAACGTTCACCACAATCAAGAAGGTGATCGGACCCAAGCCTGCAGAAAGCATAGACTCAGTGATCATCTGAGGAATGCGTTCCTCTGTCAGTACATGCTTAAGAATCAGAGCATTGGCAATGATAAACAGCAGCATGATGGTCAGCTTACCTGCATCATAGAGCGTGTCTTTGGTATCTTTGTGGAAGAACGTTTGGAACACTTTAACCAAAGCAGGCTTTGTATTCTTCTTGTCCGCAAACGGCCCCATATCTTTGTAGATAAAGTTGGCAATAAAGAACGCGTACACCGCTGCAACAGCTGCCGCTTCCGTCGGTGTAAAGATACCGCCGTAGATACCCCCCAAAATGATGACAATCAGTAGCAGACCCCAACTTGCGTCTTTTGCTGCTGCGAACATCTCACCCCAGCCCACAAACGGCTGTGCAGGAATCTTCTTAATACGTGCTGCAATGTAGATAGCAATCATCAACATCACACCCGCCAACAGACCAGGAATAACGCCACCGAGGAACATACGACCTACAGATACATCCGTCGCCGCAGCGTAAACAACCATAACAATTGACGGTGGAATCAAGATACCCAAAGTACCCGCATTACAGATAACCCCTGCCGCGAATTCTTTTGTGTAGCCGTTTTTGATCATACCAGCGATAACAATACTACCGATTGCTACTACCGTTGCTGGAGACGATCCAGATAACGCTGCGAACATCATACATGCCACAACCGACGCCATCGCTAAACCGCCGCGGAACCAGCCGACCATTGCGATAGCAAAACGGATAATACGTTTCGCCACACCACCGGTTGACATGAAGCTGGAGGCCAAGATAAAGAAAGGGATCGCTAAGAGTGTGTAGTGGCCTGCAAATGCGTTGAACAACGTTTGTGCGACTGAAGCTAATGACGCATCTGAATGCATCAATAAGAATATGACGCTCGATAAACCAAGGGAAATCGCAATTGGTACACCGACCAACATGAAAGCAATTACCATTAAAAATAGAAATAACATTGCCATGATTAGTCTTCCTTACCGTTAGATTTTGTACCCGACTCGTTCGCCTTGTTTTGCTTAATCGAATCCAATACCGCTGTCGCGTCTTCATCAGAACCCGCTAACACATCAGCTTTCAATGCATCCAGCTCTTCTTCGGCTTCATGGCCTGCAATCATGCGGTCAAGCTTGCCCGTCGCCACTTGATAAGCGATTTGGATGAATCGGAACGTCAGCATTGCCATACCAATCGGCAGCGCCATATAAGGAATAAAACGTGGCAGTTTCTCGTATCGCTCGCCTTCATTCAGCCAGTCAGCAAGAAACTGAAGCATCTCGGGCATTGGAATATCATCGGTCTCGTACCAAGCGCGCTCAGTCGCGAACGGGTACCAGTAATTCCAAGAACCGATAAGAAGTAAGATTGAGAATGCTAGGCAGCTTGTGACGGCGATTAACGCATACACTTTACGTAGCTTTTCTGGGGCAAGGTTGATTATCACATCAACGCCAATGTGGAAGTGTTTTTTAACGCCATAAGATGCGCCCACTAACACCATCCAAGCGAACATGAACACAGTCAGTTCTAGTGCCCACAAGATATTGCCATTGAATGCGTATCTGAATACCACATTGGCAAAAGTAAGTAGCGTCATTGCGCCAAGGAAAAATGCGATTAATGACTCTTCAATCACATCTGTAACTCTTCCGACTTTGGAAAAAAAAGAGGTTTCCAGTGCTGATTCGCTAGAATTTGGTTGTTCCATTTGAGGATTATCCATAATTGACTCCGCTTATAGTTATTTTAATAAGGAGTGGCGAAATGCACGCCACTCCCTTAGCGGTGTTATTGGTTTGAAGCTAACGCTGCATCGATAAGGTCTGAACCGATGTCTTTTTCAAACTTCTTCCATACTGGTTGAAGTGCAGCTACCCATGCTTCACGCTGTTCAGGCGTAAGTGTACGAACCTCACCACCGGCTTCGATGATGTTATTTTTGTTCGCTAGGTTAACTTTTGAAGATTCTGCATTACGTGTTTCAGAGACTTCTTGAACGATAGTGCCAAGCTGTGTACGTACATCTTCAGGTAGGTCTTTCCAGAAGTCGTTTGACGTTACAACTAGGTAATCCAAGATACCGTGATTGGTTTCAGTTACGCCGTCTTGTACTTCAAAGAACTTCTTACCGTAGATGTTTGACCATGTGTTCTCTTGACCATCGATAACCTTAGTTTGCAGGCCACCATAAACTTCTTTGAAAGACATCTTCTGTGGGTTAGCGCCTAGTTGTTCAAACTGAGCCACCAATACGTCTGATGCTTGAACACGGAATTTCAAACCTTCCGCGTCTTCAGGGTTGATAAGAGGCTTATTCGCCGACATCTGTTTCATGCCATTGTGCCAAAACGCTAGACCTTGAAGGCCACGACGCTTCATCGCATTCTTCAGTTTTTCGCCAGATTCTGAGTTTTGGAAACGGTCAACGGCTTCTACGTCTTCAAATAGGAAAGGAAGGTCAAAAATGCGGTATTTCTTAGTGAACTTCTCAAATTTAGACAACGATGGCGCCGCCATTTGAACATCACCATTTAACAGGGCTTCCAGTACCTTATTATCATCGTAAAGCGTTGAGTTAGGGAAAACTTGCATACAAGCTTTGCCATTCATTTCCGTGTTTACTCGCTCTTCCAGTAAAGAAGCGGCAATGCCTTTCGGGTGCTTATCCGTATTGGTTACATGACTGAATTTAATCACGATTTCACCTGGATCACAGTTTGCAGCAGCATTAAAACTTGTGAGCGCCAGAGCAGAGACAGACAGCAGGGTAAGAGGCTTAAACATTATTATTCTCCTTAGTAAACAAAACAGCCCTTCAATGGGAACTGCGTGCTTTCACTAAGGCAATTAGCGCGCCACATTGACACAAATCATTAACAACCCTTTAACTATAAGGCTTCATGATATCTGCCTGCTGCAATCACCAACTCGCTGCAAAAATCAATGGGTGGGAAATGACACATAGAATATTTGTAAATGGGTGGGAGTTGACCAAAGCATCACTAATGGATACGGCCGAATGAGGTCTGACCAAGAGCCACATTGCCGATGATACCTTGAAGTAATTTCGACCTATCCTGTAGAGTGCTGCACAACTTAGTCAGATTTACACTTAATAAGAGTTGATACCAATGAGTCAGATCTACCATCACCCAGTACAAATTTACTATGAAGATACCGATCACTCAGGTGTGGTTTATCACCCTAACTTTCTAAAGTACTTTGAGCGTGCGCGCGAACATGTCTTGGGTAGCGATAAATTGGCGGAATTGTGGAACGAGCACGGACTAGGTTTTGCGGTCTATAAAGCCAACATGACTTTTCAAGATGGTGTTGAATTCGCTGAGATCTGCGACATCCGAACCTCTTTTGAACTCGATGGCAAATACAAAACGCTATGGCGACAAGAAGTGTGGCGCAAAGATGCGACCAAGCCTGCTGTGATTGGGGATATCGAAATGGTCTGTTTAGATAAAGACAAACAACTTCAGCCTGTGCCTGCTGAAGTCTTAAAAGCGATGCTTGGCGAAACGAGTTAACCTCATCTTCCCTCACCTCACCAAACTCGCTTAAAGGAGATGAGACGACGAAAAGGTTCTCATCTCTATCTGCATGGGTAGCAAATTTCCACCAAGCGAAACCGCAAAGCGATACTGCTCATTCAACCGCCCCAAACAACATTGCCAATCTGCAGAACTATTGGCTTTCTCAGTAACATCCAACCCAACTCCACTGTATATGCTGATTTCACCATGCAATCTAATTTCATCCTGCAAGTTTGGTTGAAAACCCGAAGCGTGAATTGGCAATGTTTGCTCCGTCAGATTGGAGAATTCGAACGAAAAGCTTCGCAACGATGTGGCTAGCCCCTTACCCGTCGCTTTGATGTACGACTCTTTCAACGCCCACAGATCGAAAAAACGCTGTCTCTGTTCTTCTTTGCTGAGCTCAAGTAAATCCGCCAATTCTTTATCTGAAAAGTAGTGCTTCATGATCGAGTCGATATTGGTCGAACTTCTTGCGTGTTCAATATCAACACCCAATTGAACTTGCTTCCCTTTTCTCTGGCAAACTGCAATCAACAAATGTTCTTTGCTATGACTAATATTGAAATTTAACCCCGTCTTGAGTTGCTGTTTGGCGACTAAACTTGGCTTTCCTTTCTCGCCATATTCAAAGCGCCACGCTTCAGGCATCAAATCAGAATAGCGAGACAGCACCTTTCTTAGGTAATTTCGAACATACAGAGCCTGAATTTGAGATGAGGGCATTCGATAGCGCTCAACTTTGGCTATCTCATCGGCTGTCAGTCTCTTTTTGAGCTGCGATACATTGTCTGGCTGGTCATCTAAATTACTCAGAGAACATAGCCACAAATCAACAACGGAAGTTTTCATTTAACTCGAACTCACTTCTAGAAATCACTCTTCAAAACACGATTGGAACAACCAAATCGAACAAATTTAACTCATCTATGATTTAAGTAAAACCTAGAGAATACGGGAGGGAAACACCCTTCATATACGGGCTTAAAACCAATTTTTTAAATAATAACAAATTAAAACACAGATCACACTTAGCCTTGCACAAGAGGCATCCATTAAATGTTACTTACAAAAACATGACATAGATCTCACCAAATCAAAATGTAGAGTAAAAACACTAAGTAACAACTCATAACCATTAATTATCAACAAGTTAATGAAATTGAAAATGCAAAAATCAAAACCATACCAAATTCATCTGGTCTGAACAGATCATAGTGGCCTCTGGGAGCATTGTATCAATAAGTCACCTCGGGTAGCCTGCTCAACCATTAAACAAATTCACACGTTTTCTTTGCGGATACCGACTTTTCATTTAGTCAGACTTTGAACAGGATTTTAATGGACATCGCCTCAAAATTTGAATGCCACCGTCGCGCATGAAACACCTCCCCTACTCTCGTAAGTCAACGCACTTCGAAAGCCTAATTTCTATCTGGTTGCCGCCACTCAGCAACCTGAATTTTCAGCTGCGCTTCCCTAAATCTGTTTCAGATTTTCTTTCTTTAATTTTAAAAGCGCAGCCTCAAAACACGACATCACTTTCTGTGATTTCTAGTGGAGACTCATAATGAGCCAACCCGAGACAAATACACCGGAATCAGTCGACGATACTCGACTGAATAAACGCCTTAAAGATATGCCTGTCGCTATCGTTGGTATGGCGAGCATGTTTGCAAACTCTCGCTACCTGAATAAATTTTGGGACCTTATCAGCGAAAAGATCGATGCGATTACTGAAGTGCCCGATACGCACTGGCGTCCAGAAGATTACTACGACTCAGATCGTACTACGCCAGACAAGTCTTACTGTAAGCGCGGTGGTTTCATCCCAGAAGTGGACTTCAACCCTATGGAGTTCGGTCTTCCGCCAAATATCCTAGAACTGACTGATACGTCGCAGCTGCTTTCTCTGATCGTGGCAAAAGAAGTACTTGAAGATGCCAAGCTGCCTGAAGGCTACGATCGCGATAAGATAGGTATCACGCTCGGTGTTGGTGGTGGTCAGAAGATCGCTCAAAGCCTAAATGCTCGCCTGCAATACCCTGTTTTGAAAAAAGTCTTCAAGAGCAGTGGCATCAACGACGAAGACAGCGAAATGCTGATCAAAAAGTTCCAAGACCAATACATCCACTGGGAAGAGAACTCATTCCCTGGTTCATTGGGTAACGTAATTTCAGGTCGTATTGCTAACCGCTTTGACCTTGGTGGCATCAACTGTGTAGTAGACGCTGCTTGTGCAGGTTCTCTAGCTGCAATGCGCATGGCTCTTAGTGAGCTAGTTGAAGGCCGCAGTGAAATGATGATCACAGGTGGTGTGTGTACTGATAACTCACCAACCATGTACATGAGCTTCTCTAAAACACCTGCGTTTACCACCAATGAAACCATTCAACCTTTCGACATCGACTCAAAAGGCATGATGATCGGAGAAGGCATCGGCATGGTTGCTCTTAAGCGTCTTGAAGATGCAGAACGCGATGGCGACAGAATCTACTCAGTGATTAAAGGTGTCGGTTCTTCTTCGGATGGCAAGTTCAAGAGTATTTACGCACCTCGCCCTGAAGGACAAGCAAAAGCACTGAAACGTGCTTACGATGATGCTGGTTTCGCACCGCATACGCTTGGCCTATTAGAAGCACACGGTACAGGTACTGCAGCGGGTGATGTGGCTGAATTTGGTGGCTTAAACTCGGTATTCAGTGAGAACAATGAAGAGAAGCAACACATTGCGTTAGGCTCTGTGAAATCTCAAATTGGTCACACCAAATCAACTGCGGGTACTGCAGGTTTAATCAAAGCTGCATTAGCACTGCACCATAAAGTACTGCCGCCAACGATTAACGTATCGGCTCCGAATCCTAAGTTGGATATCGAGAACTCACCGTTCTACCTAAACACACAAACGCGTCCTTGGATGAAACGTGTCGACGGCACACCACGCCGTGCAGGTATCAGCTCATTCGGTTTTGGTGGCACTAACTTCCACGTTGTATTGGAAGAGTACACCCCAGAACATGCTCGCGGTGACAAATACCGTCAGCGCCAAGTGCCGCAAACGCTGTTATTCAGCGCAGAATCTCGTCAAGCACTGATCAATGAGCTCAAGCAGGTTTCAACTCAAGCTGCAGACGCTGCGTTCAAACTGGAAACGCTTGCTGAGAAACACGCTCTACGTGAAGTTGATGCTAAGCATGCTCGTATTGGTTTAGTCGTGACTGACCAAGAAGACCTTCAAGCGCAACTGACTCAAGCGGTCTCTATGCTTGAGAGCCAAACCAAAGCACATTGGCAGATGCCAAACGGCACTAGCTACCGTGAATCGGCACTGATTGCAGAAAATGGTGCAGGCAAAGTGGCAGCGCTATTTGCAGGTCAAGGGTCGCAATACCTAAATATGGGTCGCGAGCTTGCTTGTCATTACCCTGAAATGCGTCAACAGCTTGCTCAAGCGGATCAAGTATTTGGTCAGCACAAGAAAACGGCTCTGTCGCAAATTCTGTTCCCAATTCCAACCTTCACACCAGAAGCAACCAAAGCTCAAGAAGCGGTGCTAACCAACACGGCCAATGCGCAAAGTGCGATTGGTACTGTGTCTATGGGTCAGTTCGACATCATGACTCAAGCTGGCTTCAAAGCCGACATGGTCGCAGGTCACAGCTTTGGTGAGTTAAGTGCACTATGTGCATCAGGTGTTATCTCGCAAGACGATTACTACCAGCTAGCTTTCGCTCGTGGCGATGCGATGGCGGCGACACCAGAACAAGGCGACAGCGGTACTATGTTTGCGGTCATCCTAGACGCAGACAAGCTTCCAGCCGTTGAAAGCTGCATCAGCCAATTCGAAGGCGTGAGCATTGCCAACTACAACGCTCCGACTCAATTGGTTATTGCAGGTCCAACAGCGACGGTTCAACAAGCAGCTCAAGCGCTAACAGAACAAGGCTTCAAAGCGATTGCTCTGCCTGTTTCCGGCGCTTTCCACACTCCACTTGTTGCTCACGCTCAAAAACCGTTTGCTGCTGCAATTGATAAAGCTTCATTCAGCGCTCCAACACTGCCACTTTATTCAAACGCAACAGGCAAACTGCATAGCAAAGACGCGAAAGCGATCAAGAAAGCGTTCAAGCAACACATGCTGCAATCGGTTCGTTTCAGCGAGCAAATTGAAGCGATGTATGAAGCTGGTGCGCGTGTATTCGTTGAGTTCGGTCCGAAGAACATTCTTCAAAAGCTGGTTGAAAAAACATTGGCTGATAAGAACGAAGAACTTTACGCAATCAGCATCAACCCAAGCCCTAAAGGCGACAGTGACCAACAGCTTCGTTTAGCTGCGGTTCAACTGTGCGTTGCAGGTGTTTCATTAGACAACATTGACCCTTACCAAGCTGACATTGCTGAACCTGCGAAGGCATCACCAATGAACATCAAGCTGAATGCAACCAACTACATCAGCCCTGCTACTCGTAAGAAAATGGATCAATCATTGGCTTCGGGCAACGTCACCGAAAAGACTGAGATTGTTGAAGTGAAAGTTGAAGTCGAGAAAATCGTGGAAAAAGAAGTGATTAAAACAGAAATCGTTGAAGTACCTGTGGCTGCTCCTCAAGCTTCAAATGTACAACCGTCAGTTGCTCCAGCACCAAGTGTGCAAGTAGCAACAGCAGCTCAGCAGCCTCAAATGGCGCAACCTGCACCAGCGACTATTCAGCCAGCAGCTCAAGTAACAGTTGATGAGTCTTCACTGCAATCGTTCTTCAATGCTCAACAACAAGCAGCAGAAGTACATCAGCAATTCTTGGCGATTCCTCAGCAATACGGTGACACGTTCAACACCCTAATGTCTGAGCAAGCGAAAATGGCAACAGCAGGCGTAGCAATTCCAGAGAACCTGCAACGTTCTATGGAAATGTTCCACCAGCACCAAGCTGAAACGCTAAAAGCTCACGCTCATTACCTAGAGATGCAAGCACACAGCAACAACTCAGCACTTAATATGCTGACGCAAGGTTCAGTACAAACGGCACAACCAACCTTCGTTGCTTCTGTAAATGCTCAGCCAGCGATTCAAGCTCCAGCTGCTCCAACTACTACTCCAACAGCTATCGTTCAACAGCCTGTAGCTCAAGTACAAGCGACTCCTGTCCAAGCCGCACCAGTTCAAGCTCAGTCTGTTCAAGTTACGCCAGTACAGAAAGCAGCTCCTGCACCACAAGTAGCGGCTCAAGCAGCAGCACCTGTTGCAGCTCAACCTGTGCCAGTTAAAGCGCAACCGGCTCCTGTGGCTGCACCAGTAGCAGTACAATCAGCAGATGCTGAAAAAGTGATGCTAGAAGTGGTCGCTGAGAAAACGGGTTACCCAACGGAAATGCTTGATCTAGAAATGGACATGGAAGCAGACCTTGGTATCGACTCAATCAAGCGCGTAGAGATCCTTGGTACCGTTCAAGACGAGATGCCAAACCTACCTGGGCTGAACCCTGAAGATCTAGCTGAGTGTCGTACTCTTGGTGAAATCGTCGAGTACATGAACAGTAAAAGCATGAACAGCAAGATGCCAGCATCAGCGCCTGTGGCAGCACAGCCAAGCGCAACTGCTGCTGTTCAAGCAGCTAACGGTCTTGATGCGAAAGTCGTTCAACAAACCATGCTAGAAGTGGTTGCTGGGAAGACAGGTTACCCAACTGAAATGCTTGATCTAGAAATGGATATGGAAGCAGACCTTGGTATCGACTCAATCAAGCGTGTTGAGATTCTTGGTACGGTTCAAGATGAACTGCCTACTCTTCCGGAGCTAAACCCTGAAGACTTAGCTGAGTGTCGCACTCTTGGCGAAATCGTTGACTACATGAACAGCAAGCTTCCGGCTTTGGCACCTGTAGTCGCTCAAACTGCAGCAACTTCAGTTCAAGCAGCTAGCGGTTTAGATGCGGCTGTCGTTCAGAAAACCATGTTAGAAGTAGTCGCAGAGAAGACGGGCTACCCGACTGAAATGCTAGATCTAGCAATGGATATGGAAGCTGACCTTGGTATCGACTCAATCAAGCGTGTTGAAATTCTAGGTACGGTTCAAGACGAGCTACCGACTCTTCCAGAGCTAAACCCTGAAGACCTCTCTGAGTGTCGTACTCTAGGCGAGATAGTCGACTACATGAACAGCAAACTTCCAGCTTCTGCTCCAGTAGCGGCTCAAGTATCTGCACCTACGCAAGCAGTATCAAATGGTTTAAACGCGGAGCAAGTTCAAAGCACAATGCTGAGCGTAGTGGCTGATAAAACAGGCTACCCAACAGAAATGCTTGATCTAGCAATGGACATGGAAGCAGACCTTGGCATCGACTCAATCAAACGTGTTGAGATCCTTGGAACAGTTCAAGACCAGCTACCAACATTGCCAGAGCTAAACCCTGAAGATCTAGCTGAGTGTCGTACTCTGGGTGAAATCGTTGACTACATGAATAGTAAGCTAGGCGCTACTGCTACTACGAGTACAGAAGTCGCTGCAGCAACTGTAGAAAGCACGAGCAACGACCTAAATCCTGCTCATGTTCAATCAACCATGATGGAAGTGGTTGCCGACAAAACTGGCTACCCAGCAGAAATGCTAGACCTAGCGATGGACATGGAAGCAGACCTTGGTATCGACTCAATCAAACGTGTTGAGATTTTAGGTACAGTTCAAGACCAGCTACCAACACTGCCGGAGCTAAACCCTGAAGACTTAGCTGAGTGTCGTACGCTTGGTGAAATCGTTACCTACATGCAAAGCAAGCTATCCGCTGCTGCACCCGTAGCGACTCCAAAAGCTGAGTCAGTAACGCCTATCGCAGAAACAGCGACAGCGGAACTTCCTCCACACAATGAGGTAGCGCTAAAAAAGCTACCAGCGGCAGATAAACTCGTCGATTGTTTCTCAAAAGACGCTTGCGTCGTGATCACAGATGATGGTCACAACGCTGGTGTTCTAGCAGAAAAGTTGACCGCTAACGGCATTCAAGTTGCCGTAGTGCGTAGTGCCCTTTCTGCCGCGTCACCTTTAAACAGTGAAATCGCAAGCTACACACTCAACAGCGTCGATGATGCTGGTGTGACTGCAGTTATTAACGACATCGAAGCAGACCTTAAAACGTCAAACAAAGTGATTGCTGGCTTCATTCATTTACAAGCTATCGTTGATGCGAAACAAAGCAACGAGCAAGCGGTTAACTTGAATGCAGACTCCAGAGCTTCACTAACCACAGCGTTCTTATTCGCGAAGCACCTAAATGGCCAACTGAATGCCGTTTCTGGTCGTAGTGTGTTCTTCACACTAAGCCGTATCGATGGTGGCTTTGGTTACCTAGATACTAAGCAACTAGCGAATGCAGAACTCAACCAAGCCGCGTTGTCTGGTCTAACTAAGACACTGAGCCATGAATGGTCAAACGTGTTCTGCCGCGCATTGGATGCTGACGCTTCTATTGATGCTCGTCACCTAGCTGAAGCTATCACAGGCGAACTGTTCGATATCGATACCAACACGGTTGAAATCGGCCTTAGCCATGCGGAAAACGGTGAATCTGGTCGTGCAACATTGATTGCGACAACACCAGGTGCTGCACAAACTAAAAACACAGGCGCTCAACTCACCAAGAGCGACAAAGTTCTGGTGACGGGTGGCGCTAAAGGCGTGACGTTTGAATGTGCACTGACGCTTGCTAAGCAATGTAAGTCTCACTTCATTCTTGCAGGTCGTAGTAAGCATATTACTTCAGCTGAGCTACCTCAGTGGGCACAAGGCAAGCAAGAGAAAGAGCTAAAACCAGCGGCTATCGCTCACCTACAAGCAACAGGTGACAAACCAACGCCGAAGAAAGTTGATACCTTGCTAAAACCTGTATTGAGCAGCCTTGAAATCAACGCAGCACTTGCCGCTTTCAACGAGATTGGCGCGAGCGCTGAATACCTAAGCTTAGATGTGTCGAACCATGAGTCAGTAGCGAAAACACTGGTAAACTTCGACGACATTACAGGTCTTATCCACGGTGCAGGTGTACTGGCTGACAAACACATTCAAGACAAAACGCTTGATGAGCTAAACATGGTTTACGGCACGAAAGTGGGCGGACTAGAAGCGGTTCTTGGTGGTCTTGATAGCAGTAAGTTAAAACTGATTGCGATGTTCTCTTCGGCGGCGGGTTTCTACGGAAACACTGGCCAAAGTGATTACTCGATGTCTAACGAGATTCTAAACAAAGCAGCTCTACAACTATCTGCACGTAACCCTCAAGCGAAAGTGATGAGCTTCAACTGGGGACCGTGGGACGGTGGCATGGTCAACGCAGCACTGAAACGTATGTTCACAGAGCGCGGTGTGTACGTGATTCCTCTTCAGGCGGGTGCAGAGCTGTTTAGTTCTCAGCTACTGAACGAAACTGGAATTCAATTGCTGGTTGGCACGAGCATGCAAGGTTCTGACAACAAGGAAGCTGCTGTAAAAAAGCTTAATGCGGAGTCTGTGCATCTTGCAAAGAGTCCGCTGAATACAAGCATCACTGTGACACGTCATCTTGATCCGAAGGCATTACCTTTCATTCAAGATCACTGCATTGCCGGTAACCCAGTGTTACCGACAGTGTGTGCTATCCAATGGATGCGTGAAATAGCAGAGCAACTGTTAGGGGTGAACGTTAGCGTTCACAACTATAAACTGCTTAAGGGTGTGATTTTTGATACTGATGAAGTGCAAGAGCTAACGCTTGTCTTGTCTTCAGACGCTAAATCAAAAGATCAGCTAAAAGCAGTAATCAGCTGCCAAGGGCGACCACAGTATCAAGCTCAGTTGCAAGTTGCCTCTGTGCAAGTGTCTGAAGATGTTCAACAAGCGTCGACAAAACGCTTTGAAGCTAACTCTTCAACACCAGTAACAACGGCACAAGCTCTATACAGTGACGGCACTCTGTTTCATGGACCAAGATTGCAAGGTATTACCTCAGTTGAACGCTTTGACGACTTAGGCTTATTGGCTCAATGCCAGTTGCCTCAGATTGAAAACAGCGACTGCGGATCATTTATTCCTAAGCAAGGCTTTGGCGATAGCCAACCATTTGCTGAAGATTATCTGTTGCAAGCAATGCTGGTATGGGCTCGATTGAAGTACGGCGCGGCAAGCCTACCGTCTGCAATCGGTGAGTTTATTTGTTACGCACCGATGCACAATGGTGACCAAGGTTGGCTAGAGCTGAGCGTGATAAAAAGCACGGCTCGTTCGCTGCAAGCTGATATCTCACTTTACCACCAAGATGGTCGTTTAAGTGCGGTAATGAAAGGTGCCAAAGTCACCATCAGCAAGAGTTTAAACGATGCATTTTTGCCGAAGTCTAGCTCAGCAGTATCAAAGAAAGAGGCGACTAAAAACGCAGAAAAGGAGCAATTGTCATAGTGACTGTTCCTACTAATAAAGCGATGCCATTGCGCATCGCTCTTTTAGCTCAGCCAGCAAACGCGGCTGAGCTTTCTGCCGACTTATCACCTTCGCTTCCAGAGATGGTTACTGTTGTGGTTGATGGCAATTTTAGTCAAGCACTTGCTCAAGCGATTGAGGCTGTCATTCAAGGTAGTGTTATTAAACTTTGTTTAGATTCTCACTCACCATCATTGTTGATGTTAAGTGCGCTGAATGCTGCTCAGAATAAGATTCACCCACACGCGAATTTAGCGGGTTTTGTCGAAGCTCTCGATCTAGAGAATGGAGATAGCGTTCAGCTTGCTCTGGATATGTCACGCCGCCCCGCTTCAGACTTAAGCCATCAACAGCAATACTCAGCCCTATCTGCTTCGCAGCAGTTTAATGAATTGTTGAATATGGTTAATGCGATATCGAGCCGTTCATTGCCGAGCTATTCATTACCGAGCCACTATTGGTTCACTGAGCCGAACAAAGCACGTGTTGCTGCGTTAACCTTCAGCGAAGAAAACCAGAAATCCACCAGCCTGATATTGACTCAAGCGACCGGTTTGCACGAACCAAAACCATTGCTATCCAGCGAGCGTTTGATGTTTGTGGTTTCTGGCAATGACCAAGCTGAATTAGTTTCTCAGTTAACCTCGTTAAGAGAAGAGCTTAAATGCGTTAGCGATTCGGCGGACAGCGAACTTGCTATCGCCAGCTTGATGCATTCAAACCTAAACCACTTTCAAAGCGTTCAGCACAATGCTGGCCTTGGCACGAACATCGTGATTCAGGCGGCTTCAATTAATGCTGCACTACAAGAGATCACAGCGCTAGAAAATGCGTTGCCAAAAGTAATGGCTGACAATAGCCAATACAAAACGCCAGCGGGCAGTTGTTTCTCACCGATGCCTCAAAGCAAAGGTGGCGTTGCATTTGTTTACCCTGGTGTTGGCACGGTTTATCCCGGTATGTTGCGCGAGTTTCACCACCATTTCCCACAGTTATTTGCTCGTTTAGAACGTGAAGGTAACTTGAAAGAGATGCTTCAGGCTGACAAAACCTACGCTGACGACTCGCAAGAAATGTCTCTTAGTGAGTTGGCAATTGCAGGTG
Organism: Vibrio sp. SG41-7; assembly: GCF_014164465.1. Classification (NCBI taxonomy): domain Bacteria; kingdom Pseudomonadati; phylum Pseudomonadota; class Gammaproteobacteria; order Vibrionales; family Vibrionaceae; genus Vibrio; species Vibrio sp. SG41-7. The sequence continues at coordinate 90,458 of NZ_JACJFF010000003.1, forward strand.
TGGGCAGTAGTTATCTGTTAACACAACTGCTATGTGATGAATTCAAAGTGCAGCCAGATTTCGCCTTGGGTTACTCCAAAGGTGAAGCCTCCATGTGGGCCAGCTTAAATGTTTGGAAAAACCCACATGCGCTGATTGAGATGACTCAAACTAGCCCTATCTTCACCACGGCTATTTCTGGCGAACTCACCGCAGTGCGTCAAGATTGGCAACTGAACAGCGACGAAAGCATCCAATGGAATAGCTTTGTGGTTCGCAGTGATGCACAAGCAATTGAGGCTCTGCTACCGGAATTCCCACGTGCTTATCTTGCCATCATCCAAGGTGATACTTGCGTACTGGCCGGTTGTGAAAGCACATGTCGTGCACTACTCAAGAAACTGGGTAAACGTGGTATTGCCGCTAACCGTGTTACTGCGATGCACACCACACCAGCGCTGAGTCAGCATAGCCAAGTGCGTGACTTTTACACGCAACCACTGTTCGACGAATTGCCAAAGCATATCCGCTTTATCAGCGCAGCAGGTCTACCGACTGGCGCACCGATCAATATCGACAGCGACAGCATCGCCCTTTCAATTGCTGATACTTTCTGTTCAACGTTAGATTTCACCGCGTTGATCCAAAGTGCGCGTCAACAAGGTGCGCGTCTGTTTGTAGAAGTAGGTGCCGATCGTCAAACCAGCACATTGATCGACAAGATCAATCGTAGCGACGACGTAGCCGACCAGTACTGCACAATCGCTTCCAATGCCAAAGGCGGTGACGATGTTGTCACGCTCATCAAGTGCATTGGTCAGCTCATTACTCATCAAATTCCATTGTCTGTCGAGCCACTTATTCAAGGCCTAGAACAACAGATCACCACGAAGCAATTAAGTGGTGTGTCTCAAGGCAGCGCAGTGAATCATCAAGGAGAGCTAGTATGAGTTCTCAATCGAACCAGTATCAGGCTCAAACTCAAACTAAGAATAAGCAGCAAGTGAAGTGCAATAAGATCGCGATTGTCGGTATTGCGAACCAATACCCAGAAGCGGATACGCCAAAAGACTTTTGGCAAAACTTGCTGAATAAAAAAGATTCTCGAACCACATTAAGCGCTGAAAAATTAGGGGCTAAACCTGGAAGCTATCAGGGCGTGCAAGGTGAATCAGACCGCTTTTACTGTGATAAAGGCGGCTACATCGAAAACTTCAATTTCGACAGCAATGGCTACCGCTTAACAGCAGAATCGTTCAACGGTGTTGACCAGAGTTTCCTGTGGGCTTTGGATACCAGTCGTAAGGCGTTAGTTGACGCAGGCATTAGTTTAAATGCCGATGTTTTAGAGCGTACAGGCGTGATCATGGGTGCCCTTTCGTTCCCAACCACACGCTCGAACGACCTGTTTCTGCCGATGTATCACTCGGTCGTCGAAAAGGCACTACAAGCTAAATTGGCTAATGACCAGTTTTCACTGCTACCAACCAATGAAACCGCTCAAGACCTCAATCCGATCAATGGTGCAGCGGCACACAACGCCTCTAAGTTAGTGGCTGATGCGCTAGGTTTAGGCAACGTGCAACTTAGCCTAGATGCGGCATGTGCAAGCTCAGTGTATTCATTGAAGTTAGCGTGTGATTACTTGAACACGGGCAAGGCCGACATGATGTTGGCAGGCGCGGTATCAGGTGCTGACCCATTCTTTATCAACATGGGTTTTTCCATCTTCCACGCTTACCCTGACCACGGTGTTTCGGTTCCGTTTGATAGCAACAGTAAAGGTCTGTTTGCTGGCGAAGGTGCCGGTGTTTTAGTCCTAAAACGCTTAGCTGATGCAGAGCGTGATGGCGACAATATTTACGCAGTCGTCAGCGGTATTGGCTTGTCGAACGATGGCCGTGGCCAGTTCGTATTAAGCCCAAATAGCAAAGGACAAGTACAAGCCTTTGAACGCGCTTACGAAGCATCAAACCTAACACCAGACAGCATTGAAGTGATTGAGTGTCACGCAACCGGCACGCCATTAGGTGACAAGGTTGAGTTAACCTCAATGGAGCGTTTCTTTGCTGACAAATTGAATGGTTCTAACCCGCCATTGATTGGCTCTGCGAAGTCCAACCTCGGTCACTTGCTGACTGCGGCGGGTATGCCGGGGATCATGAAGATGATCTTTGCGATGAAAGAAGGCGTGCTTCCGCCAAGTATTAACTTAGACAAGCCACTATCGTCGCCAGAAGGTTTATTTGGCTCACAGACTCTGCCAACGCAGGTTCAACCTTGGCCAAGTAAAGCGGGCAACTCAGAGCGCTGCGCGGGTGTTTCTGTCTTTGGTTTCGGTGGCTGTAACGCTCACTTACTGCTTGAAGCGTATTCAGACACCAGTCATGTAAACCCGACTTTAGAGTCGGCATCTCCAAGCCTACAACCGTCTAATTTAAGCATTACTGGTCTAGCGTCTCACTTCGGTTCTCTGCAAAGCATCAACGCGCTAAGCACTGCGATTGAGACCAACAACGATGCTTTCATTGCTTTGCCTAAGAAACGCTGGAAAGGCTTAGACCAACACCCAGAACTGCTGAATCAGTTTGGTTTACACGGTATTCCAAACGGCGCGTACATCGATCAATTCGATCTCGACTTCCTACGCTTTAAAGTGCCGCCAAATGAAGATGACCGTTTGATCTCTCAGCAGTTGCTACTGATGAAAGTCGCAGACGAAGCGATCAAAGATGCCAAGCTTGTAGCAGGCCAAAAGGTTGCAGTACTCGTTGCGATGGAAACTGAACTTGAGATGCACCAATTCCGTGGACGCGTAAACCTGCATAGCCAATTGGCTGACAGCTTTACCAACATGGGCATCGAACTAACTCAAGACGAATACCAAGCGCTAGAAACCATCGCGATGGACAGTGTGATGGACGCAGCCAAGCTGAACCAATACACCAGTTTCATCGGCAACATCATGGCTTCGCGTATCTCTTCATTATGGGACTTTAACGGCCCTGCCTTTACGATTTCAGCCGCTGAACAATCAGTTGCTCGTTGTATCGATGTCGCGCAAAACTTGATGTCGCAAGAATCCATGGATGCAGTCGTGATTGCAGCCGTTGACCTTAGTGGCAGTGCAGAACATGTGATTCTGAAGAACAGCGTGAGCCCAGTGTCACTTTCTCCAAAATTCGGGCAACCGCAAGACGGCAGTTGGAATGTGGGTGAAGGCGCAGGTGCAATTGTTCTTGTTGAAGAAAACCAAGTAGCGAGCAACCAAGATGCGGCTTACGGCAGCATCAACGTATTAGCGTTTGGTTCAAGCGAGCGTAACAACGCCGTTGTTGATGAGTTACTGACTCAAGTCGGTATGAGCTCGAACGATGTTTCTCTGCTTGAGCTTAACCATGCACCAGAATCTTCATCTCATCAGTTTTCGTCTCTAAGTTTAGGGAACACAAAGACTACTCAAGCAAGTCAACGTGTGGGTCATTGCTCTGCTGCTTCTGGTATGGCAAGCCTGCTACACGGTCTGCTCAACCTGAACCTTGCACCTCTGAATCCGAATGTCAGTTCTAAGAGCGCGATTGTTGCCAACATCAGCGAAGGACAATGTTCACAGCTGCTACTAAGCCAATCGAGTGTTGAATCTCAATCACTTTCCGTTCGTTTAAGCAATGAACTGGCGAGCGATGCTAAACGTCAATTAGTTAAGCAAGTTACTCTTGGTGGTCGTGATATCTATCAACATATTGCCCAAACCCCAGTGACCAACTTGGCAACGATTCAACAGAAAGCTTCTGGTAAACAAGCAGTAAGAGTGGCGTCGATTCCAACGACAGCAAGCATTCAAGCAGCCCTTGCGCAAAAAGAGTTAGAGAAGAAAGCATTAGCGCAGAACGCGGTAGAGCCAGTCATCGAAACTCCTACATCAGTATCCCCTACTCTGGCGCCAACGCGCCACAGTCAGCTAACAGGTAACCACAGCAATATGACTCATGTCCTATCCGCTAAAAATGGCGTATCGAATATCGACGCTAATACGGATGCAGCATCACAGCCGTCTGTAACACCATACAACCAAGCTTTTGCTCAAAACCAGCAAGCAGCGCAGCAAGTACACAAAGCATTCCTGCACACACGTGCCCAAGGCATGCAAATGGCTGATGCGCTATTAAAAGCACAGCTAAACGCAGTGACATCTGGTTTAGATAGCAATGCCCTTTCTCAACAAACGAATGGTCAACAAACATCAGCTCAGCCTGTTCAAGCTCAACCAGTTCAGGTTCAGTCAGCGCCAGTAAACGCACTTGCGTCACCAGCACCAGTAAAACCTATCCGTAAGCCATGCATTTGGGACTACGATGATCTGGTTGAATACGCTGAAGGCGACATCGCTAACGTATTTGGTCCTGATTACGCGATCATCGATAGCTACTCGCGCCGCGTTCGCTTGCCAACCACCGACTACCTATTGGTATCTCGTGTCACTAAGCTCAACGCGACCGTTAACGAGTACAAGCCAAGTACCATGACTACAGAATACGACATCCCAGTTGATGCTCCGTATCTTGTTGATGGTCAGATCCCTTGGGCTGTTGCAGTTGAATCTGGTCAGTGTGACCTAATGCTGATCAGCTACTTAGGCATTGATTTTGAAAACAAAGGCGAGCGTGTTTATCGCCTGCTTGATTGTACGCTGACCTTCCTTGGCGACTTGCCTCGTGGTGGCGATACACTGCGTTACGATATCTCAATCAACAACTTTGCTCGCAATGGCGACACATTACTGTTCTTCTTCTCGTACGAGTGTTTCGTTGGCGACAAGATGATCCTGAAAATGGATAACGGCTGTGCGGGCTTCTTCACTGATGAAGAGCTAGCAGATGGCAAAGGTGTGATTCACACTGAAGATGAAATCAAGGCTCGTAAGCTTGCAACTAAGCAACGCTTCGACCCTATGTTGCACTGCCCTAAAACCCAGTTTAACCACCAAGAACTGCGTCACCTGCTGACTGCAAACATTGCAGAGTGTTTTGGCCCGACGCACCAATCTAATCGCCACCAGCCTTCTCTATGCTTCAGCTCAGAGAAGTTCATGATGATCGAAAAGGTTAGCCGTGTTGAACCGCAAGGCGGCACATGGGGACTTGGTCTGATTGAAGGTCACAAGCAGCTAGAGCCTGAGCACTGGTACTTCCCTTGTCACTTCAAAGATGACTCGGTAATGGCTGGCTCTTTGATGGCAGAAGGTTGTGGTCAACTGCTTCAGTTCTTCATGATGCACCTTGGCATGCACACGCTTGTTCAAAATGGCCGTTTCCAACCGCTTGAAAATGCCCCTCAACAAGTACGTTGTCGTGGCCAAGTTCTACCGCAATCGGCAGAACTGACTTACCGCATGGAAGTGACTGAAATTGGTCTAAGCCCTCGCCCATACGCGAAAGCTAACATCGATATATTACTGAACGGCAAAGTGATTGTTGATTTCCAAAACTTGGGTGTGATGATCAAAGAAGACGACGAATGTACTCGTTACCTACCTTCTTTAGAAACAGCTGTCGCGACCCCTGTTATCGAAAGCTTGGACCATAAAAACTTGGGCCATACACCAGCAGTGAACCAACAGGCTTCAGCGAATGCACCATTGATGGCACAAATTGAAGACCTAGAAACAGCGCCTAACAAAGGTGTGGTTCCTCTTCAACATGTTGAAGCTCCGGTAACTCCTGATTACCCAAACCGCACACCCGATACGGTCCCGTTCACGCCATACCATATGTTCGAATTCGCGACTGGCGATATCGAGAAATGTTTTGGTCCTGATTTCTCAATCTACCGTGGGATGATTCCACCACGTACTCCGTGTGGCGACCTACAGCTAACCACTCGTGTCGTTGAGATCGACGGTAAGCGTGGTGACTTCAAGAAACCTTCATCGTGTATCGCAGAGTACGAAGTGCCAGAAAATGCATGGTACTTTGATGAAAATAGCCACCAGACTCTAATGCCTTACTCGGTATTGATGGAGATTTCACTGCAGCCAAACGGCTTTATCTCTGGCTACATGGGCACAACACTGGGCTTCCCAGGTGAAGAACTGTTTTTCCGCAACCTAGATGGCAGCGGCAAAATGTTGCGTAACGTCGACTTACGCGGCAAAACGATCACCAACGATTCTCGTCTGCTTTCAACGGTTATGATGGGCACCAACATCGTACAGAGCTTCAGCTTTGAACTGAGCACTGACGGCGTGCCTTTCTACCAAGGTACCGCGGTATTTGGTTACTTTAAAGGCGCAGCACTGAAAGACCAACTTGGTTTGGACAACGGTAAAGTAACTCACCCTTGGCACGTTGATAACAACCGCACGCCGGATGTAAACATCAACCTACTAGACAAAACGACCCGTTACTTCAATGCACCCGTTTCTGCTACTGGTGAAGTGCAAGAGCACTACCAACTGGCTGGCGGTCGTTTGAACTTTATCGATACCGTGCAGATCACCAGCGATGGTGGTAAAGACGGTCTGGGTTACCTATACGCTGAGCGTACAATTGACCCAAGCGATTGGTTCTTCCAGTTCCACTTCCATCAAGATCCGGTAATGCCCGGTTCTCTAGGTGTCGAAGCGATCATCGAACTGATGCAAACCTACGCTCTAAACAAAGATCTTGGCGCTGGTTTCCGCAATCCGAAGTTTGGTCAAATCCAATCTGAAGTGAAATGGAAATACCGTGGTCAGATTAACCCTCTGAACAAACAGATGTCTCTGGATGTACACATCACTGCGATTAAAGACGAAGACGGAAAACGCATCATCGTTGGCGACGCAAACCTGAGCAAAGATGGTCTGCGTATTTACGAAGTGAAAGACATCGCAATTTGTATCGAAGAAGCCCCTGCTATCGATAAAGCATAAGCCGCCATTAGTGACAGAGACAGAGAACTAGGAAAGAATTAATTATGACAACTCAAACCACTATCAATAACGAAAAGCTATCTCCGTGGCCTTGGCAGATTCAAGAGAGCACAACTCGCTTTGATAACGCAGCAATGTCGACAATATTGAAAGACTTAAGCCTTGCTTGTTACGTCGTGAACCACCCAGAAAAAGGCTTAGGCGTAAGCCAACAAGCTGAGATTGCATCAGGCGATTCAGCAAGCTCGGCGAACAGCCAACCTGTTAGCGCCTTTGCTCCGGCTCTTGGTACACAAAGCCTAGGCGACGAAGATTTTCGTCGCTGCCACGGCGTGAAATACGCTTACTACGCAGGCGCAATGGCAAACGGCATCTCATCAGAAGAGTTGGTGATTGCGCTAGGCCAAGCAGGCATTCTTTGTTCATTTGGCGCTGCGGGGTTAATCCCATCTCGCGTTGAGCAAGCGATAAACCGTATCCAAGCAGCACTGCCAAACGGCCCTTATGCGTTCAACCTGATTCACAGCCCAAGCGAACCCGCGTTAGAGCGTGGCAGTGTTGAGCTGTTTTTGAAGCACAAAGTGAAAACGGTTGAGGCTTCTGCTTTCTTAGGTCTAACACCGCAAATCGTTCACTACCGTGCAGCAGGTCTTAGCCGCGATGCGCAAGGTGAGATACAGATTGGCAACAAGGTTATTGCTAAGGTAAGCCGTACTGAAGTCGCGAGTAAATTCATGCAGCCTTCTCCTGTAAAAATGCTGCAAGCTTTGGTTGATGAAGGCCGAATCACAGAAGAACAGATGGAACTGGCACAGCTGGTTCCTATGGCTGATGACATTACTGCAGAAGCCGATTCTGGTGGTCATACCGATAACCGCCCACTGGTTACCCTACTGCCAACGATTCTTGCACTGAAAGAGCAAATCCAAGCACAGTACCAATTCAAAACTCCGCTGCGTGTTGGCTGTGGTGGTGGCATAGGTACGCCTGATGCTGCTCTAGCGACGTTTAACATGGGTGCTGCTTACATTGTTACCGGTTCAATCAACCAAGCGTGTGTTGAGGCTGGCGCGAGCGAACACACACGTAAGCTGCTTTCAACAACAGAAATGGCAGACGTGACTATGGCTCCGGCAGCAGACATGTTCGAAATGGGCGTGAAACTGCAAGTGGTTAAGCGTGGCACCTTGTTCCCAATGCGTGCCAACAAACTTTACGAGCTTTATACACGTTACGATTCTATTGAAGCGATTCCAGTAGAAGAGCGTCTGAAGCTAGAGAAGCAAGTATTCCGTTCAACACTGGATGACATTTGGGCGGGGACTGTGGCGCACTTTAACGAGCGCGATCCTAAACAGATCGAACGTGCTGAAGGCAACCCAAAGCGTAAGATGGCGTTGATCTTCCGTTGGTACTTAGGGCTTTCTAGCCGCTGGTCAAACACAGGTGAACAAGGTCGTGAAATGGATTACCAAGTATGGGCTGGCCCGGCACTTGGCGCATTCAACGCATGGGCAAAAGACAGCTACCTAGATGATTACCAACAGCGTAATGCGGTCGACCTTGCTAAGCACCTGATGCACGGTGCGGCTTACTTAGCACGTGTTAACTTGCTGACCTCACAAGGCATCAAGCTTGATCCAGAGCTAGCACGCTGGAAGCCGGCGCAAAGAATGGCATAGGCATTTCAATACAGAGTTAATTAAGCTCAACCAATAAAAAAAGCGACCTTAACGGGTCGCTTTTCTTTTGGTCATTTTTCTTAAGCTAGCTAAAAGATTAAGACTTCTGCATACGCTTTTTCAGTCGCGCTAAATCAATGGCGCTTGAACGAACCGTTAATTTGATGTGTTCGTAGTCGTACTCTTCTTTAACCACACTCATGTTTGAGCGGATCTCGCCGATGATGCCTTGTCCAGAATAAGGGATAGTGATCTCTTCTTCGATCATGCCTTCTTCAGCAACACCAACGATGTACTTGTGCAGCTTCGTAATATCTAGCGGATCACGAGTCGACGTTAGCATCGCATCTGGGAATTCTTCGATCAGCTCTAATTGCTGTTCTTCAGTCAATCTATCGCACTTATTCAGCACTAATAGTTTTTCGCTACCTTCAACGCCCACTTGTGCTAATACGTCGTGTACGACATCAAGCTGAGCTCGGAACGAAACGTCAGAAGCATCAACCACATACAAAAGCAGTGAAGCATCATGCGCTTCTGCTAGCGTTGAGTGGAATGAAGCAACCAGATCGTGTGGCAGTTTCTTGATGAAACCCACGGTATCTGAAACCAAGATACGTGGCTGAGTAATTGGTTGAAGCGCACGAACCGTAGTGTCTAGCGTTGCGAACAGTTTATCTTCACCGACCACTTGGGTTGCGGTCATTGCACGCATCATCGAAGACTTACCGGCATTGGTGTAGCCAACTAAAGCAACAGTGAAAAGCTCCGCGCGCCTTGTGCGTCGGGTCTTCATTTCATCTTGTACGCTTACTAGCTCACGCTTAAGAGCAGCAATTTGGTCACGTACGTTACGACGGTCTAGCTCTAGTGAAGTTTCACCTGCGCCCTGACCCATTTGACGCTCTTTATCACCCTCAGCCGTTTCACGAAGTCGTGGCACTAAGTAGTTTAGACGAGCGATATCAACTTGCAGACGAGCAGTACGAGTACGAGCGTGACGGCTAAAGATTTCGATGATGATGCCAGTACGGTCAAATACTTCCACACCCAAACTCGCCTCAACAGTACGCATTTGAGATGGGCTTAAATCACAGTCAAATACCACAACATCAGCGGCACCGTATTGGAAGTTGCCCGTTGGAAGATCATCAAAATCTAGCTCATCGATTTCAACATTAAAATCAAACGACTCATCAATAAAGTCTTCATCTTCTGCTTCTTCAATAGAGCCTTGATAACCTGTTAGGTGTGCAATTTCAGCAAGCTTACCGGCACCCAGCACATTTTGTCTTTGAGATGAACTGTGGTGTTGCGATTGCGTACCGACTACTTTAAACCCTAGGGTTGTCACTAAGCGAGCAAGTTCGGCAAGAGACTCTTTTGCTTCGTCACCTTTAAAATCCGGTGTCGTAATAGAAATAAGTAAAGCGTTATTCGCCGCTGGTTTTGCTGTTAGTTTCATGTTTTATTCTGTCTATGCACCAAAGTGCAACCTAGTATTTGATCTAAAGTAGTGTGATCCTACGCGTTTCTACGTCAGCTTTATATAGCCACATCACACTAAATATCAGCTTTGATGATAATTAGCTGTCTACTCGATGATTATTCAAAATAAAAAACGACCCATCAGGTCATTTTTTATTGTCTACAACGGCATTGTTTTACCTATTAAGCTTTCAATACTGTTAAACGAATTAATTGCTCACTGCAATAAGGTCCGGATCTCCATCAGGATCATTATTCACAGCCCCATCTAAAGAGAATAAGCCTCTGGTTACTAACAGTACTCCGCAAAAGTGAGGAGCCGCCATTGAAGTACCATTGTAAGAAACCGTTCCTCCTCCCGCTTTAGTCGATAGTACATCGACTCCCGGTTGAGCGTAATCTACATCAGAACCATAATTGGAAAAGTAAGCGAAGCTATCGTTAATTTCTCCAAATGCTGAGATAGTAAATATATTTGTACCGTTAGTGCTAGCTGGCGTAAAACCACTTGCATCCTGGCCTGAATTACCCGCTGCGATTGAGAAAAATATCCCTTGGGCAGCAGCTGTTTTAATAGCGCTATCTAAGGCAGCGGAAGATCCAGCTCCTCCCAAGCTCATATTGGCACAGTCACCAGATCCGCCATAGCGTGCAACATGATCAACACCTGCAATCACGCCCGACATTGAGCCACTACCACTATTATCTAAAACTCGTACTGGAATTACCTGCACACCGGGGGCAACGCCAACGACATCAAAACCATCATCATAGGCACCAATCGTTCCTGCTACATGCGTGCCGTGACCATTACCATCATTCGTATTGTTTTTCTTACCGCGAGTGAAGTTTGCCCCTCGAGATTTGTTTACGTTCAAATCGGGATGGTTGCTGTCAATGCCCGAATCAATGACCCAAGCAACGACTGAAGCGTTACTCATATCACTTGTCCCACCGTTGACTCTGGTTACACCCCAAGGGATCTGTTGCGGGTCTCGCTCAACACTATCGCCACCTCCGCCTCGATTAGGTTTACCCCCTCGCGGCAAAGCATGCATGACGATATCAGGCTCAATGTAATCAATCTCAGGGAACCTATTTTTAAGACCTTTGAGTGCTTGTTCTGGGACCTTGACTGAAAATCCTTTCAGGGCATGGCTATATTGATGACCGACTACACCGCGCCCATTGGCAACTTCACGTGCAATATCATTCGCTCGTGACACCGACGTACTACCTTTCAAAACGACAATATAACTATCTCTCAAATCATGATTAACAACAGCAGATACAGGAGAGGAAAGAAGAGCAAGTGACATTGCTCCTGCAAGTAATTGGACTCTCATTGCAGACATCCTTTTTATAAAAATTAATCTCCCATCAAGCATAGACTCTACTGAGTTTTTTATCATTAATATGAATTTGTCTATTCTGACACAAAAACACCCCATCAAAAGATGAGGTGTTCAAAGAAATATAACCCGTTATAAAACTTAGAAATCGATTCTCGATTCGGTTTGAGCATCGAAGAATACCGCTTTCGATAAGTCAAAATGCAGCGGTGCCATTTGCCCAACGGAAACTTCAAATTCTGGCGATAAACGACACGCGACTTCTTGGTCGTTCACTTTAACCATCGCAATAGTATCTGGCCCTGTCGGTTCCAATACCTCTAACTGTAAGTCTAGCTTTGTAGAGGCAGAAACATCGTCACCCTGCTGCTCGGTAATGTGCTCAGGACGCAGCCCTATCACCAATTCTTTGCCGTCTTGGTCGCGCATACTTTGTGGCAAACGAATATGGTGTTCTTGATCTGCGGTACCGACCACTTTAATAATCGGATTCTGTTCCTCATCCAAGTCCACCATGGTTTTAATGAAGTTCATTGATGGTGAACCCATAAAGCCAGCCACAAACATATTGTTGGGTTTGGTGTAGATCTCTTGCGGTGTGCCTAACTGCTGCAGTTCACCGTCTTTCATTACTGCGATGCGATCAGCGAGTGTCATAGCTTCAATCTGATCATGGGTTACATAAACAATCGTGGTATTCAGCTTCTGGTGCAGACGTTTAATCTGATGACGCATCTCAACACGCAGCTTGGCATCCAAGTTAGAAAGCGGCTCATCAAATAGATACAGCTTAGGACGACGAGCTAGAGCGCGTCCCATCGCGACACGTTGACGCTGGCCACCAGAAAGTTGCGACGGTTTACGATCAAGCAACTGTTCGATTTGCAGCATTTCTGCCACTCGATTGACCTCAGCATCAATTTCTTGTTGCGGCATCTTGCGGATCTTCAAACCGAAAGCGATATTGCCGCGTACCGTCATGTTTGGATAAAGCGCGTACGACTGGAATACCATCGCGATATCGCGATCTTTAGGTTCAACCTGCGCCACGTCTATGCCATCAATTACAATCTCACCCGAGCTAATATTCTCTAGCCCAGCGATGGTGTTCATCAAGGTGGATTTCCCACACCCCGAAGGGCCGACAAGTATCAAAAATTCCCCCGAATCGATACTGATGTCGATGCCCTTTAACGTTTCGTTGTCCGCGTTGCGATAGGTTTTACGGATCTGTTTTAAATCTAATGTTGCCATGGGTAATTATCCTTTTACTGATCCTGCCGTTAGGCCACGAACAAAATATTTTCCTGCGAAGACATACACCAACAGCGTTGGCAGTGCGGCGATGATCGCGGCAGCCATGTCGACGTTATATTCTTTAACGCCAGTGCTGGTGTTGACTAGGTTGTTTAATGCCACGGTGATCGGCTGAGTATCTGATCCGGAATAGACCACTCCGAACAAAAAGTCATTCCAAATCGCGGTGAACTGCCAGATCACCGTCACCATAATGATTGGTGTCGAGATCGGTAATAAGATCTTGAAGAAAATCGTAAAGAAGCCAGCACCATCGAGCTTTGCCGCCTTGATCAATTCATCAGGAATCGAGATATAGAAGTTACGGAAAAACAGTGTGGTAAATGCCATACCGTAGATAACGTGCACAATCACCAAGCCGATGGTTGTGTTCGCTAGCCCCATCTTGCCGAGCATGGTTGCCATTGGTAGTAGCACCACTTGGAATGGAATAAAGCAGCCAAATAACAACAAACTAAAGAACAGGTTTGAACCTCTGAATTGCCATTTCGTCACGACATAGCCATTGAATGCACCGAGCAATGTTGAAATCGCAACCGCAGGAATCACCATTTGGAACGAGTTCCAGAAGTAGCCTTTGATGCCTTCACATTTCACGCCAGTACAAGCGGTGTCCCACGCTTTATACCAAGCATCGAACACCCACTCTTTTGGCAAACTCATCAGGTTGCCCGCCTTGATGTCTGGCAGAGTTTTGAATGACGTCAGCGCCATCACGAATAATGGCATTAGGTACACTAAACAGAAGAAAAGCAGTGCTGAATAAATAAAGATTCGAGCAAAGTTGATGTTATTCATCATGACTTTTTCTCCCTAAGTTCAGAGTAAAGATAAGGCACGAGAATCGCTAAAATGCCGGCAAGCATCATCATCGCACTGGCAGCACCAAGGCCGATTTGACCACGAGTAAAGGAGTGGGCATACATGAATAGCGCAGGAAGATCCGATGAATAACCCGGGCCACCAGCCGTCATTGCCGTCACAAGGTCAAAGCTCTTAATTGCAATGTGAGAAGTAATGATCACCGCACTGAAAACCACAGGGCGCAAGCAAGGTAAAATGATTTTGAGATAGATAGTGGGTAAGCTTGCCCCATCGATTTGAGCCGCTTTGATGATTGAAGAATCGATGCCACGCAGACCGGCTAAGAACATCGCCATCACGAATCCAGAAGACTGCCAAAGTGCTGCAATCACTAAGGTGTAAACCGACATTTCAGAATTGACGAGCCAGTCAAATTTGAAGTCAGTAAATCCCCAGTCTTGCATCAGCTTTTCAATGCCAAGACCCGGGTTAAGAATCCATTTCCACGCCGTACCCGTCACGATGAATGACAACGCCATTGGGTATAGGTAGATAGTACGAATCGCGCCTTCTTGACGGATGTTCTGGTCAAGCAATACCGCTAAACCAACACCTAGCAAGATAGCAATCGCCATGAATAGAAAACCAAACACACCGAGGTTGGTGATTGAGGTGATCCAACGATCGTTATCCATCAGCTTTTCATATTGGGTTAAACCAACGAAGTTGAAGCTCGGAAGAAATCGAGAGTTGGTGAACGACAGTGCGGCCGTCCAAAATATATAGCCGTAGATACACACCACGGTCACTAACGCAGTTGGCGCCAGCACAATTTTAGGTAACCAATGTTGCAACCTGTCAGCAAAACTCGGTTTCGGTGCAGGCTGGCTCCTTGTGGGTTTTGGAGTCGACTCAGTCAAAACATGCTCCATAACTTATCCTTGTTGCACAATCGAGCCAATGGCTTACCTTTCGGCACCACATCAGCATCACGCATATTAGAATTGGGAGTGAAGAGCAGATAGGCTCCCTACGAGCCTACCCACCCTGGGGGTTCGATAAAGCAACACAACCCGTCACTCACGTGCGTTGTGTGTCGCTTATCAAGTTAGATTAGATAGCCGCTTTCACTGCTTTTGCTAACTTAGCTGCCGCTTGTTTCGGATCGGCATCTTTCTCATTGAAGAAGTTGGTCACTACGTCATAGATAGCGCCTTGAGCGTAGCTTGTTGTCGCTAGACCGTGAGCCATACTAGGAACAAGATCGCCCGATTCAGCACTCGCTTTGAAGGTTGCCATTGAGTCCAACGCACATTGGTCAAACTTAGACATGTCCATATCTAGACGTACAGGGATAGAACCCTTGTTAAGGTTGAAGACTTCTTGGAAGTCTTTAGTAAGAATAGTTTTCGCTAGATCTTGCTGCGCTTTTTGGTTTTCTTTGTCACTTAACTCAAAGAACGCAAAGCTATCGATGTTGAAAGTGAACTGACCATCAGTCCCCGGTGCTGGTGCACAGATGTAATCTTTACCCGGCACTTTGCCTGCCGCAGTAAATTCACCTTTCGCCCAATCACCCATGATTTGCATCGCGGCTTCGCCATTGATAACCATTGAAGTTGCGACATTCCAATCACGACCTGGAGAGTTGCTGTCGATGTAGTCACGCATCTTTTTGAACTTGGTGAACACTTCCACCATCTTGTCGCCAGATAATACGTCCATATCAAGATCAACGAACGCTTTGTTGTAATCTTCACTGCCTAGAACATCAAGAGCCACCGCTTCGAATACGGTTGCGTCTTGCCAAGGTTGGCCACCGTGAGCCAGTGGAATGAAGCCAGCCGCTTTAATCTTGTCTGCAGCAACAAAGAACTCATCTAACGTAGTTGGAACCGTCACGCCTGATTTTTCTAAAACAACAGGGTTAGCCCAAAGCCAGTTAACACGGTGAACGTTGACAGGAACTGCCACATATTCGCCATCCCACTTCATCACTTTAGTCACTACTTCTGGTAGTAGTTCATCCCATTGTTCTTGTTTAGCAGTCGCATCGAGAGACGTTAGAAAACCTAAACCACCCCACTCCTGAATATCATGACCTTTAATCTGCGCGGCAGATGGAGGATTGCCCGATACTGCTCGAGTTTTCAAAACAGTCATCGCACTTTCACCGCCGCCGCCAGCAACAGCAAAATCTTTCCAAGTATGGCCTTGTTCTTCAATCATCTCTTTCAGTACCGCTGCGGATTTCGCTTCGCCACCGGCAGTCCACCAGTGAAGCACTTCCACTTCACCAGCTTGAGAAAATGTTGAGGCAGCAAGAAGAGATAGAGTAAGTAGGGTTTTATTGATTTTCATTATTATCTTCCATGTTTTAGCGGACTCGACGTCCGGTTCAATAAAGAGTCTACTTATTCTGATTGATAAGATTGAAACAAAAGGTAAGCCCTATGTAACACAATTGTTACATTACACTTCTAAGCCTGTTGGGATATAGACTTTGGCTTCTAAGCCGCCTTGAGAGGAGTTGCGAATAATGAGATCTCCGCCGTGTCCGTGCAGGATATTTCGGCAGATCCCGAGGCCAAGTCCGTGTCCTTGGTCGTCGGTTGCAAGCCTAAAGTAAGGTTCAAAGACCATCTCTAGTTTGTCTTCTGGAATGCCATTACCACGGTCTTGAATAGTCACGACCACCCAAAGCTCATCACCACTAACTTCCACTACGGCAGATGAACCATACTTAACTGCGTTGTCGATTAAGTTGGTCAGTACACGCTTAATCGCCAGTGGTTTCGCGACCAATGGCTCAATGACGACCGGCTCGAACTCTACCTTTGTTTGGTATTGGTTATGAGATTCAATCACAGAGAGCACCATTTCATTGAGGTCAATAATGGCGTTATTCTCGTGTAAGTCAGTATCTCTTACGGCCTGAAGAGCACCTTTGACCATCATTTCAAGCTCATCGAGATCTTTATTGAATTTGTCTTTCTTTACTTCACTCTCCAACAACTCAGCTCGTAACCTAAGCCGCGTTATTGGCGTCTTTAAGTCATGAGAGATAGCAGAGAAAAGGTGCTCACGGTCGGCAACATAGCGACGAATCCGTTGCTGCATTCGATTAAAAGCCCGCGTCGCGGTGACCAATTCAGTCGCCCCCTCTTCTTTCAGTTGGGGCTGCTGAATATCCATACTCATCTCATTAGCTGCTCTTGCTAACTTTTTCAGAGGACGCACTTGGCGACGAATCATCAAGTAAGTTAGAACCAGCAGAATAAGCGTTGAAGAAACTAAGAAGATCACCTGCTCTCTGCCAAGAATCGTATCGTCGAGTTTCACATATGGAGCAGGCAACAATGCCGCAATGTATACCCATTCGTGACTGGTCAATTCGATTTGTACAACCAGGATGGGTGGATTCAGCGGTTCTAACGTTAAAGTATGATGTGCCCATGATCGCGGAAGATCGCTTAAATAGATGTCATTTTTGAGCAAGCGAAGGTGTTCAGGACGAGAAAAATCAACCCGCACTGACGCCACTTTATTGAGTTTGCTACTCAAAACACTTTCTATCGCTTCAATCGAGGCGGTTTTTAAACGGGTATCGGGGATCGGTTCGACAATCAAAGCCTCTTTATTGAAAGAAACGAAGAAGCGCGTACCGCCCATATTCCGTATTTGATCCAGCACGATATGACGATATTTAACGGGTAGAGATTGGAAAAAAGTCACCGTTGAAGCAAACATGTTCGCCATGCTCGACGAAGCAGAACGAATCCCTTCCAGCTCTTTGTGTTTTGATTCGCTATACCATATAGACGTTGCGATACCCTGAGCTATCACCACGGCTAACAGCGTCAACAATAAGGTTCTTGCGACTAACGAATTTGGTTTCAACCAACTCATCCAGTTCATACGAGATATTTCATCCGGAATACTTCATTGGAAATACTTTATTAGCATTACTTCATTAACAGTAGGTCATGCTTAGTGTTCATACTGAACCGGCACAGCAAGAATGTAGCCATTGCCACGCATGGTTTTGATGTAGTGAGGGTATTTACCACTGTCGCCCAGCCGACTTCTCAGGCGACTAAGCTGCACATCAATGCCTCGCTCAAAAGGCAGCGCTTCGCGACCTCTGGTGGCGAAAGAGATGGTGTCACGATCGAGAACTTCATTAGGACGAGTTAAGAACAACATCAACAAAGAAAAGTCGCTGCCTGACAAGTCCATTTCTTCTGAATTTTCATTGTGGGAGATTCGATGCGCTAGTGTATCGAGCGTCCAATCACCAAAAATAATCTGCTTTGGCAGTGCATCACTTGGCTTGTCATCCACCACTTGAACACGGCGTAGTAGTGCTTTGATACGAGCCATTAATTGGCGCGGACTAAATGGCTTGGCAATGTAATCATCGGCACCAATTTCTAAACCAATAATTTGATCGGTTTCATCCGATACCGCTGTCAGCATGATAATTGGCACATTGGATTGCTTTCGAACTCGCTGACACAAGGTAAAACCATCGTCACCGGGGAGCATAACATCGAGCAGAATCAGGTCTGGATAACCTTGGCTTTGCAGGTGGGTTTCTAATTCAACACCGTCTCCAACAGAAGAGACATCGAAACCCGATTTTGTGAGGTACTCTTCCAGCAGCTCGCGGATTTCTTGATCATCATCCACCACGAGAATTCGAGTATTTGTTGGCATCGCCCAAACCTATTAAATTTACAACTTATTCACATAGTGTATAGGCTGGCCGATTATTTGATTATTGACATGTTTGTAAAGTTAGACGAACAAACAGATAAAGATCACATCTTAGTGACCTCTACCTGTACTTAGCGACTCAAAGAATCATAGAAGGTTAAGAGGAACAGCTGATTTCCATGGCTTTGCCCCACTCAGGCGGCAAGGCGGCAAGGTATTCATAGTCTGGGTGTTCTGCATAAGGGTCAGCCAGAACCACCATTAATGCTTCAATATCGCTGCTATCACCGCGTTCTGCTTTGTCTATCGCAAGCTGAGCTAGGTAGTTTCTAAGGATGTATTTAGGGTTTACCTGTCTCATCTTTTCACAGCGCTCTGCCACTGAACTCTCTTCTAATTCGCAGCGTTGTAAGTAGTTATCCATCCATAGCTTTGCTGCCTCGCGGTCGATAATCAAATCAATCACTTCCTGTGGCGGCAAGGTATCCAAGTTCGACAGCGTTCTAAAGAATCTTGGGTAGTCGACTTTGTTTTGCGACATCAGCTCAAACATAGATTCAAACAAACGACTGTCACCTTCTTGTTTCGAAAGCAGCCCCAACTTACGACGCATCATCTGACTGAAATAACCATTCATTTGTGGTTCGTATTGTTCGAGTGCCGCCTCAAGTTCGGCTTTATCTACCAGAGGCGAAAGTGAGTGCGCCAGTGCCGATAGGTTCCACAATCCAATTCTAGGCTGTTGATTGAAAGCATAACGACCTTGGTAATCCGAGTGATTACAGATCAATCTTGGGTCATATTCATCAAGGAACGCGAATGGGCCGTAATCGAAGGTTTGCCCGATAATTGACATGTTATCGGTATTCATGACTCCGTGAGCAAAACCATTCGCTTGCCACAATGCGACCATTTCAGCGGTGCGATCAACAATCTCATTAAACATGGCTGCGTAGGGTTTATCTTGATCGAGGCATTCTGGGAAGTGCCATTCGATGACTTTGTCGGCCAATAATTTATGTTCTGCCAACTGATTGGTATAAAACAGGTGTTCAAAGTGACCGAAACGAATATGTGACTCAGCAGCGCGCACCAACAATGCGCCCCACTCTTGCTTCTCACGATAAACCGGCGTATCGCTGGTCATCATCGCCAACGCACGTGTGGTTGGGATATTAAGACCCGCCATCGCTTCGCTACATAGATACTCACGAACCGTTGAGCGAATAACTGCACGACCATCGCCCATACGTGAATAAGGTGTTTTGCCTGCACCTTTTAGGTGTAAGTCGAACGTTTCGCCACTTTTCGCCACAACTTGAGCTAATAACAGCCCTCTTCCATCACCTAAGTCCGGGTTATAAGAGCCAAACTGGTGACCTGCGTATTTCATTGCTACAGGCGAAAACTGCTCAGGTTCAACATTGCCAGATAACGTCTCAAGCAATTCCTCGGAAGCGTTTTCAAATGACGGAAAGCCAAGTTCATTCGCAAGATTATGGTTCCATGCGAGCCATTGGACATTGCTGAGCGGTGTAGGTTGAATTGGGGTATAGAACAGTCGAGGTAATGCGGTAAATCGATTGTTAAATGAAATAGAATCCCAGACAGACATGAGAGGCACACTGTAGATAAAAGATGATTTAAGATTATCACAGTTTGATAACAACTTCAGATGAGGTTACGCGATGAGCTTATGAGAGAAGATTGATTAGCTGTTTTACGAAGAGGAAAAGCTAAGTGGCTAGACTGATGAGAAGAGCCACATTTACGAGAGTAAGAGTTCTGACTTTGAAGACTTTTTAACAAGTGTATTCATAATAAAAACTGAAAATATTGAGCCATAAAACTGACTACATTAGAGCAAGAATACCCATTAGAGAAAGGGTAGAGAAAATCCAAGTGCGACTGATAACGCCAAAATTACTGTGTTGAATCATTTCTTGATGCTGCATATGTCTCTCCTCGAGAACGTGATGGTGTAACACCAATATATCGACTTTATGCCGATATCAGCAAGCACATTAATATTAACCTTTTATGACAACACCAAGAAACTTCTGTAACTATTCAACAATTTGATAAATCAAAAGCTATGCTCGACTGGTTGTCGAAAGCAGTGCACCAGCCCCAATAAAGACGCCTCCAGTGACACGATTAAATACCTTGGCTCGGCCTTTAGCAAACAACCAATTTGACGACTTCGCGCCCAAGTAGGCATACACCATTAACCAAGATAATTCCATCACGGCGAAGGTCAAAGCAAACACGGTGAACTGTGGAACCAGAGCGATCGATGGGTCAATAAATTGGGGGAAAAGTGCGGTGAAAAATAGAATAGCTTTGGGATTGCTCGCGCCAACAATAAAGCCACTGAGGTAATGCTGCGCAGCACTTTCTTTAACCGATTTAGAATCGGATTGTTGATTGGATAGGTTGTCATAATCTTGCTGACTAGAACGTAGCGACTTCCAACCAAGGTAGATTAGGTAAGCAGCACCGGTCCATTTAATGACATTAAACACCACCTCAGACGAAGCGATAATCACACCCAGCCCGGTAAACGATAACGTTAGAATTCCAGTAATCGCGGTTAAGCTACCCAGCGCGGTAAATATCGATAATTTAAAGCCAGATTGCACACCTTTAGTCATGCATAATAAAGAGCTTGGTCCGGGCGAAGCTGTCAAAACCAGCACCGCTAATAAATAATAAATCCATGTATCAAAGCTCATCGCGAATTCTCCTTAACTCACTAAAACGACTAAACATTGACCATCAATATGTGATGGTTATTCATATTAAGCAACTAAATAATATGCAACAAATCCTCAACGCTAAGTACGATATCCAAAATTTAGGCAATAAAAAACGCCATGCATTGCTGCATGGCGTTTAAATTAATACAGATAGGGTTTCTTTAATAACGAAGGTAACTCGAATCTAATCAAAGAAGCTTTTTCGATACAAAGCTTAGTCTATATAAACCTTAGTCTGTGCAAACTTAGTCTATAAAAAACTTAGTCTTTGTAGAGAGAGAACTCATCTGCGCAAGCCACTAGCTGCTCACGAGTGATCATGAATACGCCATGACCACCATTAGAGAATTCAATCCAAGTGAATGGAATCTCTGGGTACTGATCCATCATGTGAACCATTGAGTTGCCCACTTCACAGATCAGAATACCATCATCCGTTAGGTAGTTTGGCGCGTTAGCTAAGATACGACGAACCAGTTTCAGTCCATCAGTACCTGCCGCTAGGCCAAGTTCTGGCTCATGAGTAAACTCTTCTGGCAAGCTGTTCATATCTTCTTCGTCCACGTAAGGTGGATTCGATACGATCAGGTTGTATTTCTCTTTTGGCAAATCACGGAAAAGATCTGAACGGATTGGGAACACTTGCTGCTCCATGCCGTGATCTTGAACGTTCTGCTCAGCAACTTGCAATGCGTCAGTAGAAATATCAATCGCGTCTACTTCAGCGTCAGGGAATGCATGAGCACAAGCAATAGCAATACAGCCACTACCCGTACAAAGGTCCATGATGCGCGTTGGCTCTTCAGTTAACCAAGGTTGGAATTGAGCTTCGATCAGCTCACCAATTGGCGAACGAGGCACAAGAACGCGTTCATCAACGAAGAACTCTAGACCACAGAACCAAGCTTTGTTGGTTAGGTAAGCCGTTGGTGTACGATCATTGATACGCTTGATTACGCGCTCAACAATACGCAGACGTTCGCTGCTCGTTAGACGAGAGTTCATAACATGCGAAGGAACATCAATCGGCAGATAAAGAGTAGGTAAAATAAGTTGTACCGCCTCATCCCACGCGTTATCAGTGCCGTGACCATAAAAAAGGCCCGCTGCGTTAAAGCGACTAACAGTCCAACGAATCACATCTTGAAGCGTGTGTAGTTCTGATACCGCTTCTTCTACAAAAATCTTATCCAAAATTGTCTCCGAAAAGCGCTACAATACTGCTAATTACGTTTCTAATTAGAATTCATAACCTGATGAGCAAAAAAGACACCGACTTCGATGACGATTTCGCCCTATTCAACGATGCAGTAAAGGGCGTTAAAAAGTTGCAACAGGATACCATAGTCCAGCAGCCAAAAAGAAATGCCAAGCAAAAAGAAATTACTCGAACGGCAAGACAAGCCAGTGATAGCGAGTTTTATTTCTCGGATGAGTTCATTCCGCATCTTAGCGAAGAAGGCCCAACACGTTATGCGCGTGATGATGTCTCTAAGTATGAGGTGAAGCGCTTACGTCGTGGTGTCTACGTACCTGATGTGTATCTTGATATGCACGGTATGACTCAACAAGAAGCGAAGCGCGAGTTAGGAGCCATGATTGCGCACTGCGTGAAAGAGAGCGTGGCGTGTGCCTGTGTTCAGCACGGTATCGGTAAACACATCCTTAAACAGAAGGTGCCTTTGTGGTTAGCGCAGCACCCTGACGTGATGGCCTTTCACCAAGCACCTTTAGAGTTCGGTGGTAACGGTGCGTTGTTGGTTTTGCTTGCTATTCCAGACAAATAACCCTGACTCGCTATTCCCCCCCAACGTCAAAAACAGAAAAGGGCACCTCAAATCATTGAGGTGCCCTTTTCTTTGTTATCTTTCAGCCTACAGGTTAGATAAAACCTCGACTATGGATTGATGTTCCAAAGTAACTCGCCTTTTTGTGTCTCAAGGTCGAATTCAATGCAAGCCAAACCTGACGTCGGAAACATAGGTGGCGCCATGCCCGTTGCAAATTCTGCTGTTAAGTAGCCCACTAGAGGTAAATGAGAAACAAATAAAATGGTCTCTAGTTTTTCTACTTCTGCCATTGCTACGGTCAAATCAAACACGTCGTCGGACATTCCATAAGGCGTAATATCATCACAGGTTTCTACTTTCTTTCCAGAAAAAGCCTGAGAGATTTCTAACCACGTTTCTTGTGCCCTTAAATATGGGCTCACAAGCACTTTATCGAATTGACTAATCCCCTGCTCATTTGCAGCTTGAGCCACTGCAAGAGATGCCATTTTCCCGCGCTTGGTTAACGCTCGTTCTGCATCCGAGTCCGCAAAATGTTCTGCTTCACCGTGGCGCATTATGAATATTTTCATGTTCAGTCCTGTCTACGTAACATTTCGAAAGTCGATATATCCCATATCAGCGATACGCTACTTAGCGTTTGGCTCTCAAACTAGAGAAGCCGCAGTCTATATAAATAATTATATCAAGTCACTTGCTAAAGAGTTCGACTTTCTTAACAATCTTATTAAAAGAAAATAAATCACTGATAAAAATCGATAAAAATGATTTAGAAGTCGCCAAAAAGCTCTTCATATCCCAAAATGTGATCGCAAGGTTTGCACCTCAAATCATCGCGTACATAATTTAAAAACCACCTTCTCTGGAGATGCTTCTGTGCATTTAAGCCCTAATGATGAACATCAATACCGTTACGTAACCTTGGATAACGGATTGCGAGTACTGTTAGTTCACGATCAGAACGCTCAAAAAGCTGCAGCCGCACTCGCCGTTAATGTCGGGCATTTTGATGACCCTACCGACCGAGAGGGTTTAGCGCACTACTTAGAGCATATGCTATTTTTGGGAACTGAAAAGTATCCAAAGGTCGGAGAGTTCCAAAGTTTTATCAGCCAACATGGTGGTAGCAACAATGCTTGGACCGGAACCGAACACACCTGCTTCTTTTTTGATGTTGAATTGAATGCCTTTGAAACCGCACTCGATCGCTTCAGCCAATTTTTCACAGCGCCACTTTTTAACGAAGAAGCACTAGATAAAGAACGCCAAGCCGTTGATTCAGAATACAAAATGAAACTCAACGACGACTCGCGACGCTTGTACCAAGTTACCAAAGAACTGGTGAATTACAATCACCCATTCTCGAAGTTTTCTGTCGGTAATATCGAGACGTTGGGTGACAGAAACGGTGAAACGATTCGACAAGAGATCTTGGCTTTCCACCAGCAACAATATTCAGCCGATCTAATGACGCTGACACTGTCTGGCAATCAATCATTAGATGAGATGCAAAGTTGGGTTGAGGAGCGTTTTAGCTCGATTACCAATCACAAACTACAAGGTAAAAAGGTTGCAGTTCCGATTGTTGGCGAATTAAGCACGGGTGTACAAGTACACGTTAAACCGATAAAAGAAGTACGAAAACTTATCTTAACCTTCCCAATGCCCAGCATGGACGAGCACTATGGGATTAAGCCATTATCATTCTTTGCACACCTTATCGGTTACGAAGGCGAAGGCAGTTTGATGATGCAGCTGAAAGAGAAAGGTTGGATTACTTCCCTCTCGGCAGGTGGCGGCGCAAGTGGCAGTAACTATCGTGACTTCACGATCAGTTGCTCAATGACCATCGAAGGCTTAACCAAAACCGATAACGTCGTTCAAGCAATATTTCAGTACATCAAACTCATTGAACAACAAGGCATCGAAGAGTGGCGTTATCTTGAAAAACGCGCCGTTTTAGAGTCCGCTTTCCGCTTTCAAGAGCCCTCCAGACCGCTCGATGTCGTCAGTCATCTTGTTATCAACATGCAGCACTATCAAGAGCAAGATGTGGTGTATGGCGATTATAAGATGTCGCACTTTGACGAAGAGTTACAACGCTCTTTGCTTCCCTACTTATCTGTCGACAACATGCGGGTCACCATCGTAGCTCAAGGTTTCGAGTATGATAGAGAAGCGAAGTGGTATTTTACGCCCTACTCCGTTACGCCTTTTAGCTCAGAGCAGACCCAATGCTTTACGTGCATCAACCCCGGCTGGATGTTTGAGCTGCCAAGTAAAAACCCATTTATTTGCTACGACTTAGACCCTGCTGAACTCGAAGGTGATGCTAAGCACCCACAACTGTTAGAAGAGCTGGATGGCTTTAAGTTATGGCACCTCCAAGACCATCAATTTCGAGTACCTAAAGGTGTGGTGTATATCGCTATCGACAGCCCACACTCAGTCGCCACCCCGAGAAACATCGTTAAAACACGCTTGTGTGTAGAAATGTTCTTGGACTCGCTTGAAAAAGATACGTATCAGGCTGAGATTGCGGGTATGGGCTACAACATGTATACCCATCAGGGCGGTGTAACACTCACGCTTTCGGGATTCAGCGAAAAGCAACCACAGCTGCTCAATATGATCCTTGAGCGCTTCCAAGCACGCGACTTTAGTCCAACACGCTTTGAAACTATAAAGCATCAATTGCTCAGAAACTGGAATAATGCGTCACAAGATCGTCCTATTTCGCAGCTGTTTAATGCGATGACCGGAGTACTTCAGCCAAATAACCCGCCTTATTCCGTATTAATTGAAGCATTGGAAACGATTGAGGTCGATGAACTCTCTTCTTTTGTTCAAGCTATCTTGGCAGAATTGCATGTCGAAATGTTTGTGTATGGTGATTGGAAAAAAGCCGATGCACACAATATGGCTGAAACGCTAAAAGATGCATTACGTGTTCAAGACCAAGCTTACGAAGAGTCACTACGCCCATTAATCATGTTGGGTGAAAATGGTAGCTTCCAACGCGAAGTCGTATGTAATCAAGATGATTCAGCCATCGTGGTTTACTACCAATGCGCTGATATTTCACCTAAAAACATTGCACTGTATTCATTGGCGAACCATTTGATGTCAGCCACCTTCTTCCATGAAATTCGTACCAAGCAGCAGCTAGGCTATATGGTCGGCACTGGCAATATGCCGTTGAACCGACACCCAGGTATTGTGTTATATGTGCAATCACCGAATGCTGCCCCGGCAGACTTGTTAGCCTCGATAGATGAGTTCCTCAATGCCTTTTACATGGTGCTGTTGGAGCTTAACGACTATCAATGGCACAGCAGTAAACGCGGCCTCTGGAATCAGATTTCAACGCCAGATACCACCTTGCGCGGTCGCGCTCAGCGCTTATGGGTTGCGATAGGCAATAAGGACTTGGAATTCAATCAGAGAGAGCGTGTCTTAGAAGACCTCAAAGGTCTAACACGCTCAGACATGATGCGTTTTGTGGTCAGCCAACTTAAACCTCGCACGGCAAATCGCCTGATTATGCATGCGCACGGTAATGCTCATAATGAGGAAGATAAGTTGTCGGCAGGTGTGGAGATTGGCTCAATTGATGAGTTTCAGTTACGCCCTAAAGACTGTGAGCTTGGCTGATAAAGCTGGAATGAAAATCATAAGGTTGATGTGAAAGCATCAACCTTTTTTCTTGGATGAAGCA
The DNA here is from genome assembly GCF_014164465.1 of Vibrio sp. SG41-7. NCBI lineage: Bacteria > Pseudomonadati > Pseudomonadota > Gammaproteobacteria > Vibrionales > Vibrionaceae > Vibrio > Vibrio sp. SG41-7. Next base: position 116,979 of record NZ_JACJFF010000003.1, read on the forward strand.
CAAAATCAGATCTCCTATTACGCTCCTTCGTCGCTTTAGGAGATGACGGTAGTTTCGATTGCAATGCATTAGCCACAATCCCCCTATTAACACTAATAGCTTACTTTCAACCTCTCTTTCGTCACTCCCAAGAGGGAGGAACGACTGAGTCGGGAACCTCCCAACACTCCAACATCCTGAATAAAAAACACTCCATCCTTATCATTCCGGATTACGGAGAAGCGGAAAAGTCAGGAATATTCCGCTCCACACCGACACTACCTGACAGAACACACCACTCCCCGTCATATATGGACCCACCCAGTTTGCAAGTAATTTTACACGTTTGGTAATAGAGTCATTGCCTTCATATATTCGGCCTATTTATTGAGCACATTATTATTGTGTTCATGGCCCTGATGTAA
>NZ_JACJFF010000400.1:0-285 GCF_014164465.1 Vibrio sp. SG41-7
CTCAAACATAGAGAGAGCTTGTGGGTTTTCCTCAAGAAAACGTCAATCCCCTTAACCAATAATGAAGCCGAGCGATGTATTAGAGGCTTTGTAATCCAAAGGAAAATTAGCTTCGGAACGACCTCGGATGCAGGCGACAAATTCCGAAGTAGGATACATACCCTCATAGAAACCTGCAAAAAACGTGGCTTATCGGCAATGTCAGTGTTGAGTGAAATCATCACGGCTGTTGTGGCGAAGAGGCCGTACCCCAACGTCTTTGATCTCTAGGCGGCTCTCACCCTC
>NZ_JACJFF010000401.1:0-284 GCF_014164465.1 Vibrio sp. SG41-7
CCGAATTTTAAAATTTGCTTGGCGACCATAGCGTTGTGGACCCACCTGATTCCATGCCGAACTCAGAAGTGAAACACAATAGCGCCGATGGTAGTGTGGGGTTTCCCCATGTGAGAGTAGGACATTGCCAGGCTTTAAATTAAATCTTTAGGTTGACCAACCTGGGGATATGGACGCTCACTTAGTGAGTTGACCACTGCGGAGTGGTAGTTCAGTTGGTTAGAATACCGGCCTGTCACGCCGGGGGTCGCGGGTTCGAGTCCCGTCCACTCCGCCACTTATTC
>NZ_JACJFF010000402.1:0-284 GCF_014164465.1 Vibrio sp. SG41-7
CTATTTTATCTCTAATTAAAGAGAAATAATGGTGCGGTCGGAGAGACTTGAACTCTCACACCTCTCGGCGCCAGAACCTAAATCTGGTGCGTCTACCAATTCCGCCACGACCGCAGCAAAGCTTTCCTCTCAACTAAGTAAAGAGCTTAGCGAAGAGTATATAGTTAAGAAGACTTATGGTTTGTCTAAGTAACGTTGTAATGGCTGGGCTACCTGGATTCGAACCAGGGAATGCTGGCATCAAAAGCCAGTGCCTTACCGCTTGGCGATAGCCCAACAGGATA
>NZ_JACJFF010000403.1:0-282 GCF_014164465.1 Vibrio sp. SG41-7
CATAAAGAGTTAAACCCACCGGGTCATTGCAGACGCTAATGATGGAGATAGGTTAAGACCACTTGCGGAGAGCCTGTTAATGCGGCGGACACACTAGATGTCATCTAACGAATAAGGCACCGCAGTCGCGCAAGTCATCAGGGCCACGACGGATGCGAATCGTCGATAAGTAGGCCGAATGTAGAGCGGCAGTCCAAAACCCATCAACATAAGTTTAGCGGATGTTTGACAACCGGGGGAATCCATGTAGCCGCGTTAAGTGGTGAGCAACGCTACCACCAA
>NZ_JACJFF010000404.1:0-281 GCF_014164465.1 Vibrio sp. SG41-7
ACGCTGTTAGAGTGGGCAAAAAAGCATGAACTTGAGGTAGGGATATTCGGAGCGCTTCATACTTATGGTCGAGCCCTTAACTGGCATCCACATATCCATTTATCGGTCACTCGTGGAGGCTTAGATAAAAAACATTCCTGGAAACCTATCTACTTTAAAAAGAAGCATGTCGAGTATCACTGGCGGCGCACTCTCATCGCGCTTCTCAGACAAAAATACGGCGACCTTAACTTATCCACATCGACCACCAATCATATTCAAGATTACCGTCAATGGAATGT
>NZ_JACJFF010000405.1:0-280 GCF_014164465.1 Vibrio sp. SG41-7
TTGGTTTTGTATGGTTTGTTGTAGAATCTGAATGTCGCGCATTGTTAACCCACTTGTTCGAAATGTGTGTTCAGCGATATTCATTAGATCAAAGACGGCGATGCGCGTCTACCTCATTGTTTTTATGCCTAATTATGAGGGGATTCGCAAGAGCGGGGCGTTGTTGCCTAAATCAGTTGAACCTTTTCCAAGATCTGCGATCTGATCCTTTGCGATGATTAGAACGGTGGTGACATGGGCAAAGCGAAAAAGAAGATTACTAACTGGGCGGAATACAATA
>NZ_JACJFF010000406.1:0-279 GCF_014164465.1 Vibrio sp. SG41-7
ATTCCGGTATTCCGGAGTTAGTTCGGGTGTAACAGGAACCCGAACCTGAGAGAGCCAGTTTTGCGCGCTACGCTTGCCTCCCAAAACCTGCCTCTCTCTCATCATGATTGGGGGGTTGGATAGTTCCCTTATATACCAAGTAATAAAAAAGCCCAGCTATAAAGTTAGGCTTTCCTTTCTGACGCGCTTCGCTTGTCGACTCATTTTCGCTCTACAAGCGTAGCTTATAGCAGTGAAAATCGAGTTAAATAGACAAACATAAACTGCACGATAAAATTT
>NZ_JACJFF010000407.1:0-278 GCF_014164465.1 Vibrio sp. SG41-7
GGGTTGTCGTAGACTACGACGTTGATAGGCAGGGTGTGTAAGTGCTGCGAGGCATTGAGCTAACCTGTACTAATTGCCCGTGAGGCTTAACCATACAACACCCAAGGGGTTTTGTGGACTCAGATATACCAGACCTTGAATGCGTTTGAAGAGATACTTTTAAAGCTCTATTAAATAGAGAAGCAGCTTTCCGAATTTTAAAATTTGCTTGGCGACCATAGCATTGTGGACCCACCTGATTCCATGCCGAACTCAGAAGTGAAACACAATAGCGCCGA
>NZ_JACJFF010000408.1:0-274 GCF_014164465.1 Vibrio sp. SG41-7
CCCCACTATAATGACGTAGCCTCGATGCGGATATCGGTGGACGCTTCAGGTAACGACCCAGATAATTCACCGTTTGCTTTAGTTCTTTCGTCTTTTTGGCAAAGTGAATATTCCAGTAGCGTTGAATAGGTTTCCAGGAATGGTGTTTGTCTAAGCCTCCACGAGTGACCGATAAATGGATATGTGGATGCCAGTTAAGGGCTCGACCATAAGTATGAAGCGCTCCGAATATCCCTACCTCAAGTTCATGCTTTTTTGCCCACTCTAACAGCGT
>NZ_JACJFF010000409.1:0-273 GCF_014164465.1 Vibrio sp. SG41-7
AGAAGCAGGAGAAGTAAAATGATCCACCTGACTGCTGAGAGTAAAATCCTGCTTGCGACTCAACCAGCCGATTTTCGCTGTGGTATCGATGGACTCGCCGCCCTGTGTCGTCATCAGCTAAAACAGTCGCCTCGTAGCGGAACCCTGTTTGTGTTTACCAACCGCCGCCGAACCATGCTTAGAGCATTATGTTATGACGGCTCTGGCTTCTGGTTAATCAATAAACGCCTGAGCAAAGGCCGCTTTCAAGATTGGCCCCGTCATCACCAAGAT
>NZ_JACJFF010000040.1:0-44181 GCF_014164465.1 Vibrio sp. SG41-7
GCGCACACCTCATCATAGAGCTGAGACTAATGGCAGTCTCTAATAGACTCTGAATATATTAGCGCAAATCAGCTCGTTGTTTTTAACTCTACTTGCAATAACGGGACGTACCATATATTGGGGCAATGATCCATAAAGATCTTAATTGACATATCTTTGACATTAACGCTCTAGACCGACCGGTTTGTATTGGTTATTGTTTAGTCATCAACTAGAAATGAGGTAAATACCATGACAACCAATAATTTTAATTTTCAACTTAAAACCATTGTTCATGCTCAAGAGAATGGCATTGAAAATATCCCTTCTCTTTTTGATCGCTTAGGTGCGCAAAGAGTCGTGCTCTTTTCTGATAAAGGCTTGGAGTCTCTTGGTTTTGTTGAGCAGTTCTCGGCGTTGTTTGTAAACGAAAAGGTGAACCAGCCAGGCAATGAACAAGCGGTCCAGCTTGTTGGTGTGTACACCGATATCGCGCCAGACGCGACTTGCGACAACATCAACGCTGCCATTGAGTTTGCAAACAGCGTCAATGCTGATGCGATTTTGTCTGTTGGCGGCGGCAGCGTGATTGATGCTTCTAAAGGTGTGAAATACGCATTTCATAAGAAGATAGATGACATTCGCACCGTGATTGCGGGCGGCGGTCATATGGATGTGTGGCCAAACAATGAAGACATTCGAGTGCCACACATTGCGGTTCCGACAACGGCTGGCACGGGCGCAGAAGCCTCTCCGATTGCTGTTTTTTACAATGAGCATGAAAACATTAAGGCAAGTCTAGTCGCATCGGGATTGGAAGCTGATATCGCGATCCTTGATCCAACGGTGACCACTAAGCTGCCAGCTCACCTTACTCGTTCTACAGCCATGGATGCGTTAACACACGCTGTTGAAGCGATTGTGTCACCGATGAGTAATGCATTCACTGACGCTTACGGCATTCAGGCAGCAAAACTGATTATTGAAAACTTACCCTTGGCATTGAAAGAGCCAGAAAACCTAACCGCACGTGGCAATCTTCTTCAAGCAAGCACCATGGCGATCTCTGCATTTTATTCGTCTTTGGGCGGTATTCCGATTCACAACTGTGCTCATGCCTTTGGTGCGATTAGCCACATTCCACATGGCGATGCCAACACGGTGCTGATGCCGGTTGTGATTGAAGCGCTGCCTGAATTCTATATGCCGAATGCGGCGAAGTTAGCTCAAGCTTTCTCTGTCGACACTACGGGAACCGATGAGATGGTTTACCAGAGAGTGTTGGATTTCTTAAACAACTTCCAAACCAGTGTCGGTGCGATGAAGCGTTTCAGCAGCTGGGACTTTGATGCGCAAGAGAAGAGCAACATTGCAGAAGCGATTGAAAAAGACATCTGTTTTCAGTTCTACCCAATCTCGAAACAGACGATTGAAACCATCATTGAGAAAGCGATTTAAGTCTCTGTCTTAATCGACTGAATGTTATGACCATTTAATTCAGTCGATGATTCTCTCCCTGATTCACTCAACAATTATTACTCGAGAGCCAATTATGAAAATTGGAAACGTATTGCTATCAAGCTTGTGCATCATCGCGCCATTCCTACTTTTCACCTAATTCATTCAACAGGGACGTCGAGACCTTTATTCCCGAGGAGGAAATAAATGCTCAATAAACGTTTAACTACCGTGATTTTGGCGGGTGTTTTGGTTGTTCTTTTTTTTGCCAAGGCAAGCTTTGGAAGCGAGAGCTTTGAGAATGAAGCCACCATGGATCAATCGCAGCAGCATCAAGACGTCGTGAAACTGTTGGATGAAGCTTACCAAGGGCAACTGGAAGCCCAGCTCTCTGTCGCTTACTTATATCTGAGCGGAGATGGCGTAGAACAGAATGATGAAAAAGCCGCGGAGTGGTTCGTCACCGCAGCCAATAACGGTAGCCCTGAAGCTCAAACACAGCTTGGATTGATGTATATCTCTGGAAGTGGCGTTCAAGCCAGCCAAGCGGAGGCTGTCACCTGGATTGGCATGGCAGCAGCTCAAGAGTATGACCCCGCGCTCGACTTATTACATTGGATGTCGCAAGCCGCGCACTAATTCAAATCCTAACTCAGGTTAATCACAGAAAGGTTAACCACAGAAAAAGTTAATTACTGAAACAAGTTAATCACAGAAATTGGAGAACGTCTTATGCAGACATTCAAGAAATCTTTAGTCTTCACTGCAATGGCCGCGGCAAGCAGTGCTGCTCTGGCCGCAGAATCAGAAAAACCGAATATTGTTGTCATTGTTGGCGATGATGTGGGCTTTGCCGATACTCAGCCTTATGGCTCAGAAGCCAATACACCAAACCTAATGGCGCTGGCTGAAGAGGGGGTTAAGTTTACTAACTTTCACGCGTCACCAACCTCATCGGTAACGCGCTCTATGATGTTAACCGGAGCAAACAGTCACGAGGTTGGGCTAGGCACCTTCGACTATGCTGTCTATCCGGGTGCGATTGGTAAGCCGGGTTATGAAGGTTACCTCACCAAGAAAGGCGTCACGGTCGCAACGCTGCTTGAAGAGAGTGGCTATAACACTTACCTGTCTGGTAAATGGCATTTGGGACACGAGGATGGATTCTTACCGGATGATCGAGGTTTTGGTGAGAGTTACGGTATCTTAGCGGGCGGTTCGAATCACTTTAACCGAGATATGATGTTCCCAGCTAAAAACGCTGCGACAGCGGATGCGCTACAAAAAGGCGATATTCCTGGTGTTGAAATTGAGCCAACTTACCGTAACGGTGAAGTGGTTGAGGACAAGTACAAAGGCGAGTACTCAGACCAAGTTTACACCAACGAGATCATCAAGATGATCGACAGCAAAAAAGACGACGGTAAGCCTTTCTTCGCTTACGTCCCATTCACCGGTATTCACCTGCCACTGCAAGCGCCTGAGTCTGCCTATCAAGATAAAGTCGATTACTACGTTGAGCATGGTTGGGACTCGGTTCGAGAAGACCGTTTTCAACGCATGAAAGAGATGGGTGTGATTCCAAAAGATGCCGATATTTCAGATCGTAACGCATTAAGCCGACCTTGGGATTCGCTCTCTGAGAAAGAAAAAAAGTGGTATGGCAAGAAAATGGCTGTCGCGATGGGCATGATGGAAATGCAGGACCAACAAGTCGGCCAGATAGTCGATTACCTGAAAGAAATCGGCGAATACGACAATACCTACATTATGTATCTAGCGGATAACGGCCCAGAAGCGGCGGATATTACCGGTGAAAATATCAGTGATTTGATCCGAACATGGACTGCTCATCATTTCGATAATTCGACTGAAAACCTGGGTAAGGCGAACTCCAGTGTGTCACTTGGTCCTGAGTGGGCAAGTGCTTCAACCGGTGGCCTATCTTGGTACAAAGCTTACACAGCAGAGGGCGGTATCCGTGTGCCATTTATCGTTAAGCCAGCCAAAGCACTTTTAGACGGTGAAGATGCGTTGCAACCGGGAACTCAGACAGACGACTTATCCCAAGTGAAGGACATTGCAGCCACGATTCTTGAGATTGCAGAGGTTGATCATCCAGGAACCGAATATCAAGGTCGAGAAGTGGCGCCGATGAGTGGTGTGAGCTTGTTGCCTTACTTCAAAGGGGAAACGGCAGACGTGCACAGTGCCAACAATGCGATTCCATTTGAATTGTTTGGTAGCGGTATTCTGCTTAAAGGTGATCATAAGATCATCCGAATTTCTACGGGAATGGGCGGTGACAGTGAGTGGCACTTATACAACACCAAGAAAGATCCAGCTGAGCAACATGACTTGAGAAATGAAATGCCAGATCTGTTCCTTGAAATGGTCGCTGAATATCAAGAATACGAAAAAGCGCAAAATATCGTCCCGGTTGACGAAGCGTGGAACCCGTTTGAAAACGTGAAATAGAGGAAAAAACCACTCGGCCAACCTAATGCCATCAAGCTTGGTTGGCCGATGAACACCGTGTAAAGGAATTACGAATTGTTTTAGCTAATACAATAACTTTTACATCGAGGCACTCTTCATGACGACATTATCGCTATCAAATTTGAGTTCAGTTCCGCAGTTCAATGGCAAAGCACACAGCAAACTTCAGGCGTTAGCAAAACCGATTGGGGCGGTGTGTAATATCAGTTGCACCTACTGTTATTATTTAGAAAAACAACAGCTGCTTGAATACCCAAAAGGCTCTCAATATACGATGGATGAAGTTCTGTTAGAGCGTTATATCAAGCAATATATAGAAGGGCAGAATACGCCTGAAATCATCTTTTCTTGGCACGGTGGAGAGCCTACCTTGTTGGGGGTTGAGTACTTTCAAAAGGTCGTCGAGCTGCAGAAAAAATATTGTCCTAGCTACAGCAAGATCAGCAATGACCTTCAAACCAACGGTACGTTACTGAATGATGCGTGGTGTGAGTTCTTTAAGAACAATAACTTTATCATTGGCGTGAGTATTGATGGCCCAGAGCACTTACATAATCACTACCGAACCAACCGTGCAGGCAAAGGCACTTTTTCTCAAACAATGCGTGGTATTCACTACTTGAAGCAGCATAACGTCGAGTTCGCGACCCTAACCTGCGTGAATGATGTGACAGGAAAGTATCCGTTAGAGGTCTATCGCTTTCTGCGAGATGAAGTGGGTTCGAAGCAGTTGCAGTTTATTCCTGTGGTCGATAAGCGCGAAGCTCACACCAACAATAAATGGTTGAGCAACCAACAAGCGATCATTCCCGTATCAGGCGAGGTTGAAGCTTGGAGTGTCGATTCTGTGCAATGGGGAGAATTCCTCACTACCATTTTTGACGAATGGTTCGAACATGATTTTGGTCGGGTATTAGTGCCGTACTTTGAAAATTTTGTCGGAGTGTGGATGGGCAGAGAAAGCACCATGTGTACCTTGAGTGAGATCTGCGGAAAAGGGTTAGCGGTTGAGCCCAATGGCGATGTGTATTCATGTGACCATTATGTCTTTCCTGAATTTCAGCTAGGTAATATTCAGGAACAAGCACTTTCAACTTTAGCCTTCTCGCCAAAGCAGCAGAGTTTTGGGTTCGCCAAACAGAAGTCTCTGCCGAAACAATGCCAAGCCTGTGAGTTTAAATTTGCATGCCATGGCGAGTGCCCTAAAAACCGCATCATCAAAAGCCGAGATGGTGAGGCTGGGTTAAATTATCTCTGTGAAGGATGGTTGAGCTTCTTCAAGCATATCGACCCTGTTATTAAGGGCTTACTCAAAGCCAATAATATCCCGTCTCGTCTGGGGTAACGGAGTAAGCGTGAATCGATTTAATCAAAATTTACAGTAAGATAGAAGGCTCGCTAAATTGTGCGAGCCTCTTGGTATTTGGTATTTGGTATTTGGTAACGGGTATCTAGTCAGCCGATTCTTGTGCCGAGCTCATGGCAAGAATAGTTTCATCCATGGCATTGTTTAGAATCGAACGGTTACGCTGCATAGCGGCCATGAGCGTTGAGCCAAGCCATAAACCATAAAGCGTTCGAGACAGCGATTCTGGCTCTGCGATAGTGAAATCACCGGCCTCATTACCTTCTTCAAACAGTTTTGCCATACGCAGGATGATCTTTTCAGCGCCTTCTGCCATGGTCGATTGCAACGGGTTTTCAGACCCAGCTACTTCTCCCGCCAGTTTTACGACAAGACATTGGATGTTGAAGTCTTCAGTCAGTTTCGATGCACACCAAAACTCGAAATAGGCTTTTACGCGGTCACGACGAGAAAGCGACTCATCACTTAAAAAGTCGTCCAGCTTAGCGAGATGCTCATCAAAGTAGTTAGTAAGAAGGATCTCACCAAAGTGTTCTTTGGATTTGAAGTAATGGTAAAAAGAACCCTTCGTGCCTTCCGCTTGGTTGATGATTTTTATCAGGCCAACACCAGCAAACCCGTGTTCATTGATAAGGCTAAACCCTGCATCGAGCATAGCTTGTCGCATGTCTTTCATTGTTCTTACTCTTTATGCTGAGAATGAGGAATAGTGTAACGAGCAACATACCAACCGTCCAGTCTAGCGCGTTAGGGCGCGGTCAATAATTGACTCGTTTCGTCAAAGTAACTTTTTCTCTTGTTGGCACTTCTAAGCGACAAAACTTCTTTCAAGATAAGCACATCCTACAAATCGAAAATAACAACCTTAAAGGGCTTGTTTGGTGCCTTAAAATGGCCAAAACAGGGTGTTTTAAGTTGCTGTTTTTGTTGGTTTTTAATTTGGTGTTTTCTTAAGATCGCAATGGTAGTCTTAGCTTAATTTCTTTAGGGGGCTAAATGGACACCAATAACAGCACTTATCATCAGCACAGTTTTGCTCAGCAAGATTTATCAGAGCTTACATTTACAGCCTGCACGTTTATCCGTTGTGATTTCAGACGTTCGAACTTGCGTGATGCGACGTTTATTAACTGTAAGTTTATCGAACAAGGCGATATTGAGGGATGCCACTTTGATATTGCCGACTTACGAGATGCAAGCTTCCAGAATTGCCAGTTGGCGATGGCGAATTTTAGTAACGCGAATTGCTATGGTATTGAGCTACGTGAATGTGACTTGAAAGGGGCGAACTTTACTCGTGCTAACTTTGCCAATCAGGTAAGCAATAGAATGTACTTTTGCTCAGCATATATTACGGGCTGTAACCTGTCATACGCCAATTTTGAACAAGCTTGTTTAGAGAAGTGCGAGCTGTTTGAGAACCGTTGGATAGGCACTTACCTTGGCGGCGCGTCTCTGAAAGAGTCTGATCTCAGCCGAGGTGTGTTCTCGGAAGATGTATGGGGGCAATTCAGTATGCAAGGTGCTAATTTATGCCATGCTGAATTAGAAGGGTTAGACCCTCGCAAGGTAGACACATCGGGGATTAAAATTGTCGCTTGGCAGCAAGAGCAACTGCTTGAAACCATGGGTATTGTGGTGATGCCCGATTAATAGAGGCAGTGAGGTAGAGTGAGTCGATAGTGAACGCTGTTGTTTTGTATTATTAATGCCTGTTACACTATAGCTTCGCGGCTGCACATGTTTATATTCAGTTTAATCTAGAGAAAATTATGACTATCGAAAATGTGCTTCCTGAAGGTTACGCAGAAATGCTTAAGGTTTGGGAGAATTCGGTCCGAGCAACTCATGACTTTATTACAGAAGAAGATATTGAGTTTTTTAAACCTATCATCATGGAACATGCGTTCCCTACGGTTTCTTTGAAATGCGTTAAAAATGAAAGTGGTTCGATTGTTGGCTTCGTGGGTGTCCATGATGCAAAAGTAGAGATGCTTTTCGTTTTAAATGAAGTTCGAGGGCAAGGCGTAGGTACGGTGTTGTTGCAACATGCCATTAAGCAGTTAGCAGCCACTAAAGTTGACGTTAATGAGCAAAACCCACAAGCGGTAGGTTTCTATCAGCACATGGGGTTCAAAATTGAATCACGCTCTCCAATTGATGACATGGGAAAACCATTTCCAATTCTGCATATGACGCTGTAAGCCTCGGTTGTCGCATCACTCGGTTGTAATCAACCACAGTCGCTAGAAGAAAAGCCCAAAGCTAATAACTTTGGGCTTTTCCGTATTTGGAGTTTCGTCAGACTTTTTTATGCAGGTCGTTTGCATGTCGTGAGGCTGGATGAGTGAGTTAGCAGTTTGTTATGTCGTAAAATTTCAGTTGAATGGTGTTTAGATTTCATACGCGATCTTGATCACTGATTTTAGCGTGTTACATTCCTTGCTTTACGAATATAAACATCACCATTATCACAATTAATTTATGGTCAACCGTCTAACCTGAACTCACGTCTCATTTTATTGTTTTAAATTAATTTTGGTTATTGAGGTTAATGTCAAACTTAAACTATTGACTTGTTTTTAATTGTAAATTTGTAATTTAATTACAGCTTTAATTTGAGGGGTAGCGTAGAAATATCCGATTGACAGTTATTTATAGGTGACTAAAGTCACGTTTCTTTGCCATTTCTCGATTCGACAACTTCCATTGATAATAATCCCAACAACAACGAACAAGAATAACTGGGATATATTATGCTTTATGACCTTATTGACCACGACTTAATTGATGTCATTAACCACTCTGAATATAAGTGGGAAGATGCAGTTAAAGAAACGACTCGTTATTTGCAAGATAAAGGTTACGTTACCGATAACTATGCCAATGCGATCATTCAGTCAACGCATGATAATGGACCTTATTATGTTCTTTGTCCAGGCATTGCTATGCCACATGCCCGTCCAGAAGCAGGTGTACTAAAGACTGGGTTGGGTATCCACGTTTTTTCAACCCCAGTTGATTTCGGTTCAGAAATGGGACCAGCGAATGTTTTATTAACATTAGCTGCAAAGGATTCAGATACACACATCGAGGTTATTCAAGCACTTAGTGAAATGTTAGTTGATGAAGAAAATATTGCCAAGCTGGCGGCTTCATCTTCAAAAGCTGACGTACTTGAAATTATTAAAAGCTACTAAGAATAACCTTTGAAAATAAGGAATATACCGTGTCTACAAATATAAGAGCAAAAGTGCAATCTTTTGGTGGTCATCTGACCGCGATGGTATTGCCAAATATTGGAGCCTTCATTGCATGGGGCTTTATTACTGCATTATTTATTCCAACAGGTTGGATGCCTAACGAATATTTTGGTGAATTAGTTGGTCCGATGATCACTTATTTACTTCCTCTGCTTATTGGTTATACCGGTGGACAAATTGTCGGGGATAAGCGTGGTGCAGTTGCTGGTGCGATAGGTACCATGGGTGTTATCGCTGGCGCTGAGATTCCAATGTTTGTTGGCGCAATGATCATGGGTCCATTGAGTGGCTGGGTGATCGTTCAAATAGATAAACGCTTACAAGACAAGATCCCTTCAGGTTTTGAGATGGTGGTAAACAACTTCTCGCTAGGCATTTTCGGCATGTTGATGTGTCTATTTGCTTACGCGATTGTTGGTCCTGCTGTGACTGCTGCGAACCTATTCGTTAAGTCGGGTATCGAAGCGCTTGTGGCAACTGGTTTTCTTCCGTTACTTGCCATTATTAATGAACCCGCAAAAGTACTGTTCCTAAACAACGCTATCGACCAAGGTATTTACTACCCACTAGGTCTACAAGCGGCGGCGGAAACGGGCAAATCGATCTTCTTTATGGTGGCGTCAAACCCAGGTCCTGGTCTAGGTATGCTTTTGGCTTACGCGAAATTTGGTCAAGGTCTAAGTAAGAAATCAGCACCAAGTGCAATCATCATTCACTTTTTCGGTGGTATCCATGAGCTGTACTTCCCATACGTGCTAATGAAGCCAATCATGATTGTTGCGATGATTGCTGGTGCAGCGACAGGTATTGCAACGTTCAACTTACTTGATGGTGGTCTGGTTGCTGGCCCTAGTCCGGGTTCGATTTTCTCTTACTTAGCACTCACACCAAAAGGAAGCTTCTTCGCAACCATCGCAGGTGTGGCTTCAGCAACGGTTGTGTCTTTCCTTGTCGCAAGTGCAATCCTGAAAGTGAGCAAGAAAGAACAATCAGAAGACGAGTTTGAACAGTCGATAACCGACATGAAAGATATGAAAGCAGAAGGTGTGGTAGCAAAAGCATCAGCTCAGGCTTCAACAGAACAGCCAAAAGAAGTAAAGAACATCAAATTTATTGCCTTTGCATGTGATGCGGGAATGGGCTCAAGCGCCATGGGAGCATCGACTTTCAAACGCAAACTAGAAAAAGCCGGTTACGATGTTCAAGTTAAAAACTTTGCTATCGAAAAAGTCCCAACTGATGCCGATGTGGTGGTGACTCACGAGAGCCTAGAGAATAGAGCGATTAAAGCAACGGGTTTACCTGTGGTCACTATCAAGAACTTCTTACATGACCCTGCATTAGACAACCTAATGAACACCATAGGTCAACAAGCTTAATTTAAATTTTGGGGGTCACTCAGTGGTCCCACTTTCGGAGAGAAAATCATGACTCAAACAACTGCTGCTGTTATCCGTGGTGAAAAAGATGTTCAACTTAGAACGTTCGATCTTCCAAAAATTTCTGATGATGAACTATTAGTTAAAAATATCTCAAACAGCATCTGTCTTTCTACTTACAAAGCAGCACTGTTAGGCAGCAACCATAAACGTGTACCGGGAAATATTGCTGAAGTACCTGTAATGACAGGCCATGAATACGCAGGTGTAATTGTAGAAGTAGGTGCTAACTTACAAGACCGTTTTAAGCCGGGCGAACCATTTGTACTGCAGCCAGCAATGGGTTTGCCAACAGGCTACTCAGCAGGCTACAGCTATGAAACGTTCGGAGGCAATGCGACGTACTCAATTATCCCTAAAGTAGCAATCGACTTGGACTGTGTATTGCCTTACAAGAGTTCGTACTACGCTAATGCCTCTTTAGCTGAACCTATGTCATGCATCATTGGTGCGTTCCACGCAAGCTACCATACAACGCCTTATGTATATGAACATCAAATGGGCATCAAAGAGGGCGGCTCTCTTGCATTGTTAGCATGTGCAGGTCCTATGGGAATTGGTGCAATTGACTACGCGATTAATGGTCCAGTCAAACCAAGTCGAATCGTTGTCACCGATATTGACGAAGCGCGCCTAGAGCGAGCTGAGAGCCTAATTTCTGTATCAAAAGCAGCAGAAAACGGTATCGAACTGTTCTATGTGAATACCGCTAAGTTAGAAGATCCTGTCTCACACCTTAAGCAGTTGAATGATGGTAAGGGGTATGATGATGTCATGGTGTATGCCGCGGTTGCACAAGTGCTTGAGCAAGCGGATGAGTTGCTAGGCAATGATGGTTGCTTAAATTTCTTTGCTGGCCCAACGGACAAGCAGTTCAAAGTACCATTCAACTTCTATAATGTTCACTACGAAGCGACTCACATTGTTGGCACTTCTGGTGGCTCTACGGGTGATATGGTCGAGTCTATTGAGCTTTCAGAAGCGAATAGAATCAACCCTTCATTTATGCTGACACACGTTGGTGGTCTAGAAGCGGCACCGCATACTATTCTCAATCAGTTAGAAATTCCGGGTGGCAAGAAATTGATTTACCCACATATCGACTTACCGCTGACAGCGATTGACCAATTCCATACACTGGCAGAGCAGTCTCCATTCTTTCTGGAGCTTGATGAAATTTTGAAAGCCAATAATTACGTTTGGAATGAATTGGCAGAAAAAGCGCTACTTGAATTTTATGATGTGAGCTTAACCGTTTAATATGGTTCATTATTGTGGTGGCGAGTCAGCCACCACTGCTTCATGAGGTAATTGATATTTTGCTGCAAGATGAATTATTGGATGCATTGGAACAGTGTGATTCCGCGACGAGTTTGATCGAAGCGTCTAATAAGTTAATAAACCAAAAACTGAAAAAGCTATTACCGAACGTGTTTGTTCAAGATGCTTTGGTGATGGAGTACGCCGTCGTACCTCTTTTAAAAGAAGATGGGCCTCTTGTGACAACCGACGTCGCCTCTAAATTGATGTTTGCGATGGGTAAGATCTCTTTGGAAACCTACGCAGATATTGGCTTATTCGACCAAATGTATGAATACACTAGTAAGCAATCGCAAGTACTGACATTTGGCGATGACATGGTTTACGACTTCATCAGTAATCAATCAAACCTCTCGAAAGGCAAAGATAGCTTCTACTTAGATTCAATTAACCAATTAAAATTCTCGTCATTCGATTCATTCACTCAAACACGTTACGAGTCGCTGATTAAAACAGTGCTGAAACTCTGTTGCGAGAACTTGTTGGGAAGTATTGAGAAAGAGATATTAGGATAAGGTTGAACATGAAAGTTTCCTTAAATGTGAGTGGCTTTGAAACCGAAGCGACATTCCCTGATAAAGATATTGAACAGATTCATAAACCACTGGTTGAAAAATTTACGCGACTTTTTGAGCAGAAAAAAGAACGTACGATAATCTTTTTGTGTGCCCCTCCTGGCAGTGGTAAATCGACGTTAGCCGCGTTTTGGGAGCATTTGTCCCATCTACAGACCAACGTTGAGCCACTTCAGGTATTGCCATTTGACGGTTTTCATTACCCCAATGAGATATTGGACTCAAACTACATCGTTCGTGATAAAGAGAAAATTAAACTCCGTACCATTAAAGGCTCTCACGAAACGTTCAATTTAACCTCGTTGATCGATAAGTTGAAACAGCTGAAAGTAAAAAATCCTACGTGGCCGTACTACGATAGAAATCTTCATGATCCTGTGGATGACGCAATCTCGGTAGACAAGAACATTGTCGTGATTGAAGGCAACTGGTTGTTACTGAATGAGCCTGTTTGGAATGGATTACATGAGTTGGCTGATTTCACCATCTTCATAGACACTGACGCTAAGTTCCTCGAAGAGCGCTTAGTAAACCGCAAAGTGCGAGGAGGTAGCTCATTAGAAGAGGCGGTCGAGTTCTATAAAAATTCAGACTCAAAGAACGTCGATAAAGTGTTAGACCATTCTATCCCTGCTGACCTAACACTCTTCATGAATCAAGACGGTTCGTTTCAAATCAATTAAACAATTTAGGAGGTCATAATGGAGATTGTTGTCGACAGCCATACTCATACATTGGCAAGTGGCCATGCCTATAGCACCATTATCGAAAATGCACTGGCATCGAAAAATAAGGGGCTAAAACTCCTTTGTACAACGGATCATGCTCCTGAAATGCCGGGAGCCCCCCACTACTGGTTTTTCAATAACCAAAGGATTTTGCCCCGCTTTCTGCACGATGTAGGTATCTTGCGTGGTGTGGAAGCCAACACACTGAACACTGCTGGGGAGTTGGATCTTCCTCCGTCTTCTTACCAACACTTAGACTGGGTGATTGCGAGCTTGCATGAGCCAGTTTTCAAGCCATCGACGGAACAAGAGCATACACAGGCGTTAATCAACGTCATTAGGAGTGGCAAAATCGATGTGCTAGGGCACTTAGGGAACCCAAACTACAAGTTCGATATGGAAGCGGTTCTGTTGTGTGCAAAGGAGCACGATGTTGCGATTGAAGTGAACAATACGTCATTGACAGGCAAGAGCCGAAAAGGAAGCGATGTGCGATGCTCAAAAATTGTCGAGATCGGCAAGCGAGTTGGCGTTTACTTTTCTACAGGTTCTGATGCGCATTTCTGTGAAGAGATTGCTCATCTGGGTCTTGTAAAAGCATTACTTGAAAAGCACGGTGTGGAAGAAGACAAAATAATCACTACCTCAACATCCCGCTTTTTGAATTTTTTATTATTGCGCGGTAAGAGTCGAATCGAAGAATTTGCACACTTATATTAAGTGCGTTGTTGAGTTAATGATTACTGGTATCAAAAAGCCCAAAGCTAATAACTTTGGGCTTTTCCGTGTCTAGGGGAGTTTGTTATTTATCAAAGCGACGCCTCAAACTGAGATCACAGTAATCTTGTCAGTTGTTGTGTTTGATATACTCATCATTCGTTCGAAAAAAATGACGGAGATGATATGTCGAAAACCGCGAAGATCATTAATGAAGATAAGCTGGTAAAAAAAGCAGTTGAGGTCGGTTTTAAGATGGCAAAACTACAAGGTTTTGATTTGCCACATTCATCTCAACCGATAAAGGTTAAAGCGGTGTATTTGTTCCTTGTAGAGGTAAATCAGATCACACCGTTACCTGATGATAAGCTTGATGGTGCCAATATTAAAAAACGTTTGGCGCTATGGATTCACAAAGCACTGCCTGATAATGACCCATTGAAGTAAGGGCGCCTTCGCCTTTATCGTCTTCAATGAGAATTCCTATGTGTTTCTAATTGAAAAAGCCTAGCGATCCCTCGCTAGGCTTTGTTGTTTTTGTATCCTTTTTTATCAATGATAAATTGCTGTTTCTTCTCGTTTACACAGCTTGTACCGGTTCTGTTGGTTTGTGGTTTTCGCCTTTATTTGAGCCATCGTTTGTAATGTGATCGTATTTTTCGGTTAAGTGATCTTGAATCTGTTGGTGATACACCCCGTTCAGCTTGTAGAAGCGGAAGTAGATGATTAACGCAATGGCAAAGAAGAAAGCAGGTAGGCCGACCATGATGCATTGCATGCCAAATACGGTTTCTGGGCTTTGCGTTACGTTAGGTACATAGTCGACGGCAGTGAGCGAGATACCGATGAAGAAAGCGGCAAATGCAGAGCCTGCTTTTACGACCAAAGTTTGCACCGAGTAAGCGATACTTTCACAACGAGCACCTAGTTTAAACTCACCGTAATCGACCGTGTCGGCAACCATGATCACGTTGAGTACCCAGAACAGGGCTGTACCGATTTGTAGGAACACACCCGCCGTTGAAATCAACAGAATGCTTTGTTTGTCGTACATGCCAACATAGATCAGAACAGCACTGCCTAAAATAGGGAAAGTGGAAGCACAAGCCCATAGGGTGCGGCGTGAGAACATTTTTGCGAGTTTAGGAAACAGCACCAGTGTGATGAGGTTTGCGATGCCTGCATAAGCCATGTAGTAAGGGAACAACTCTTCGTTACCTACAACATAGGTGAAGTAGTAAACCGCGAAGGCTGTGATGATGTTGGTCGCTAAGTTGTAAGACAGTGCCATGCATAGAACGCTGGTCAATTGATCGTTTTTGTAGATAAGTGACAGTAGCTTTTTCAGTGATACTTTTTCTTCAGGCTGTGTGGCGTCCAGGTTTGCGGTTGAATAGCGTTCTTTGACATTACGCAGTGTGATAAACGTAGAGACTAAGAAACAGGCAATCAACAGTAGCGTAAATATTTGAAACCCAAACCCCTTGTCGTCACCACCTACATAGTTGACGAAGGGCATTGCAATGGCAGCGGTTACTATCCACGCGAGGCTCGCAAAGAAGCGAGGATATGGGACTAACTCTTCGCGTTCGCGTTTATCTAAGGTGAGTGTTGGGACTAACGACCAAAAAGGAATATCCATTAGTGTATAAGTCATGCCCCACAAAATATAAGTGACAGCGGCGTAGGCGATGAGCCAAGGACCTTCGATGTAGTGTGCACTAAACACCATGAGTAGCACGACAGAGTTGGCGAGCGTGCCAATTAAAATCCAAGGTTTGAATTTGCCCCAACGGGTGCGCGTATTGTTGACCAACCAGCCCATGATTGGGTCGTTGACCGCATCCCAAATACGGGCGACGAGGAAGATGGTGCCGACGGTAGCGGCAGAAATACCGACTACATCCGTGTAGTAAAACATTAGGTACATATAGACGATGGTGATTGCGAAGTCTTTACCAAACGCCCCAAAGCCATAACTTAGCTTGGTATTCATAGAGATACTCATTGCCACTCCTTACGCCTCCTCTGTGAGAAGGCGCTAATATTCACGTTATTGTATTTTTTATTAGTATGGAATTACTTGTTAACCCACTCTGGTAACCAACCCTCATGAGCCTCAATCAAGTCGTCAACCAGCGCGTATATTTCTTCTATTCCAAGTACAGCGGCTGTATGTGGGTCCAGCATCGCAGCATGATAAATACGGTCGCGGTTTTCAGTGAGAATGGCTTCCGTTAATAGAGTTTGAACATTGATGTTGGTCTGCATTAACGCGGCTAAGTGGTTAGGTAGGCGACCAGCTTTGATCGGTTGCACACCATTCGCATCCACCAAGCAAGCAACCTCAACACAGCAGCCTTGCGGTAAATTGTCGATCAAGGCTTCGTTTTTAACGTTGCCATAGATGACGCTCGGTATACCTGTCCAAATGGAGTTCATGATGGTGCTGGCGTACTCATGAGACTCATCAACGGTAATTTTGTCAGCTGTTTTAAATTCTTGAAGGTCGCGTTTCCAATCGGCAATTTGCTCGACACAGCGCTTCGGGTACTCATCAAGTGGCACTTTATAACGTTCAATTAAATCTGGGCGATTCGGCTTGATAAAGTAGGGGGTGTATTCCGAAAAATGTTCAGAAGACTCAGTTACAAAGTAGCCCAATTTTTTGAACATCTCGTAGCGAACCAAATTTGTGCAGCGACCATTGTGATAAATCCCCGGTTTAGGTGCTTGGCCACTCTCAAAGGCTTCAAGTAGGTCTGGATAAATGTCGACGTACTCGCCACTTGCTGTTTTCTTCTCGAGGGTCAGGTAGTAAGCCATGTGGTTGATGCCAGCGCAGGTGTAGCGAAGGTCTGCGTAATCTAAGTCTAGATCTCGTGCTAGTTCTTCAGCAGTACCTTGTACAGAGTGACATAAACCGACTTGTTTAATGTGCGGGTATTTCTCGTACATTGCCCACGTGTTCATCGCCATAGGGTTGACGTAGTTGAGCATAGTGGCGTTCGGACAAACTTCGGTCATATCTTCACACACGCTCCAAAGGTGCGGGACCGTGCGTAGCGAGCGCATAATACCGCCTGGGCCTAGTGTGTCTGCGATGGTTTGTTCCAGGCCATGGCGTTTACACACCTCGAAATCCGTGACTGTACAAGGTTCATAACCGCCGATTTGGAAAGCGATGACAACGAAGTCTGCATCTTGTAGTGCCTCTTTTTGATTTAAGTGACATGAAATAGAGCCAGTAGCGCCTGATGACTCCATCAACTTACTGACGACAAGGTGAGACTCTTCTAAACGGGTCTCATCAATATCCATTAGGGCGACATGAGCGTTTTGTAGTGCAGAACGATGGAAAACGTCACCAAGAATGTTCTTAACAAAAATAGTTGATCCTGCACCGATGAATGTGATTTTAGGGCTTTGCATAGTGGAATCCTTTATCTCTCTGAGTTCTTTGTTGATACAGACAAATTACACCTAGAACCCACATCGATTCGTCTCAGATAATCAAATAGCTCTCCCGTTTTCTAATATTTTTAAATCATTGAATGGAAATCTTAGGAAATGGGATAACTTGCTGGCTTTTAAGGAGAAGGGTTGTGCAATGAAACGAGTTTTGCACTTAAGATGCTGACTCTAATCACATTGTGCTGATCTTATGAAATGGGGTATTTCGGCACCATGATCGCCTTAAGAGTTTTATTATCGAGGAACTGCTAAAAGTCATTTATACGATTTCCTAAGGAACGAGATATGCCGCAATCAACCCCTGATACGCTGAGAATTATCACTTTAGATAAGTACTCATCCGAGACCGTGTCGGTAAGCCCGCTTTCTCTCTATTCTTCCTATGAGAAAATCGATATCGAACTCAGAGCTCCTCACTCCATGCCCGGCTATCATTGGCATGGTCAAATTGAGGTGAATATTCCTTTTGGGGATGATGTGGAATACATCATTAACGGCAGCCCAATCGTGGTTAAGAGCGGATCGATTGGCTTGTTTTGGGCATCGGTACCTCATCGACTCACCAATCCCGGCCAAAGCCATAATATGGGGATCATCAACATACCGATTCATCATTTTATGTCGTGGACTCTCAGTCGAGATTTAGTCAATCAGATAACTCACGGCAGTGTGTTGCAATCGAATTCTTGTTCGCTAGTGAGTGAATTTGAAATTGCCCGTTGGGTACAAGAGATAAAGCATTCGTCAGAAAGCCGCCAGCAGTTGGCCATCGATGAAATTGGCTTGATGCTTAAGCGAATCTGCCTTGATGGTTGGCAACAACTGCTCGTAAATCGACAAGACAAATCGACCTCAAAAGGGGTGTCGAAACACTCTCAATTCTATGTCAGCCAAATGTTGGAATACATCGCCACGCATCACAACCAGCCATTAACCGTGAAAGGTATCGCAGCACATATTGGATTACATGCCAACTATGCAATGAACGTATTTCAACGAACGATGCAGATGACCATCAAGCAGTACATTACTGCGATGCGCATCAACCATGCTCGCGCTTTACTGAGTGATACTGACAGGACCATTCTCGATATCTCACTCACGGTGGGCTTCAATTCGAGTAGCCGATTCTATGAAACCTTCCAAACTTACATTGGCGTCACGCCGACGCAATATCGAAAAATAGCGAGGGAAGATCACCGGTGGAGTAGTCATGGAGCCAGTCCCGTCTACGACCTTGAGAAAGGCGCGTGTGATGGTAAAAGGCCGCTAACGGTCACCGAGAACTTAAAGGAAAAGTGGTAAGTGTTTATTCCGTTGCGTAAAGATGGCTAATACCCTGAACTAGGGGCTAAGGGGCTAAGGGGCTAATAAAGCAAGAATAGCCCTTGATATCCCCCAAGCTTAACTTCTTTCACATAGTCGCCAATATTGCCATTCACATCGACGGGCCTCATTGGCTTGTTTAATGGAATACTGAGTTTCGGTGCCGAATAGAAGTCACGATTTTTGCCATAGAAATCGGTTCGATAAAGTATGCGCCCATGCTCAAACTCTCTCGCGAGCACCATCTCTTGTGGGCCTCCCTCTACGATGTTTGTTTCCGATCGATAAAGAAAATAGGTATAGGTTGGTAACAGCAGAACCTTACCGCTTGGCAGATCAGCATGCACAACTTGATGCTTGGTTGAATCGCCGACAATGGTGTAGTCACTGGGTGTCGAGTGTGTGGTCGAAAGCATCAACGGAATGGGCTCTAATCTATTCGGAATCCGGTTGGCTGGAAAGCCTAGGTCGATCTTGAGCAGTTGTGTCGGTCGGTAAGCCATGTTTTTCGGCACACCACTCTTCCAAAAATTCTCTTCGGTAGTATTGCCGCTGCCATACACATAACTGCTATTCCACTGGTTAAAATAACTATGTTGTGGTTGGTAGCTGAGGTAATAAATAGCGAGAGTTGAATACTGATCTTGTTGCCAGTTATCTTGGCTGTTACCTAGGTATTGAACGCGCCCATAGCGAGTAGTGGCTTGGAATATAACGTTTGAATCAGTGTTAGCTAACGCTGAGTTATCCCAAAACTTAGACAATCCGGCATAACCACTAAAGCCTGTAGAGGGAAATAAGTAGTGCTCCCTAAAGTACAGGTTTCCTGAGTCAATTAAGTGTGATTGCCCGTTTCGGCCATAAAGGTTGGCGGTTCCAATATTAAGGCCAATTGAAAGCTCATCGTCGCTAGCTGATAACTGTTTGAGAAAGTCTGCGAATTGTTCTTTGTATCGCTTATCCGCTTCATCAGACCCTACGACAAGACCAAGCTCTTGAATGGTTCCTCCCGAATAAACCTCAAATTGATTGCTGCCAAGGAGTTTGTTGGTATCGTCGTTGTAGGCGCCATTGAGCCCTTGTTGCCCCCAATGTTTGGAATAGTAGTTTCGCATCAACATCAGTAGATCTGGGTTTGCAAGGTTGGTCAATGACCATGATGAGTTTTGGTTCCACATTCGGCCGAAAGGAATGACGCGAGACTCCCAACGAAATCGAGCCGTAGCCAATTTGTTGTTCCTATTTTTATATTCAACAGGTGATAAATAGCTGTCTTGGTCGAGATCGGCTGATTGGTCAAAACCACGGATTTTTCGCCAATGCTTTGTTTCGTTTGGTGGTTGTGAATCTGTCTTTGAAGTCTGCAGATCTTTGAGTACGATTCTCGGAAAATGGTCATTCAATTGAACTTGATTTAAGCGAGGGCGGATACCATTTTGGTTCCCTTGCCAGCGTACCCTAACAACGTATAAACGCCCGCCATCTCGAATAAACGTAGAACCAAAATACTGACCCCCACCATAACTCTGACCACTTCCATCGTGAGTGCTTGCTCTTACCCAGTTAGATGGGACTCGCCAGTTTACGGCTTGGTTTCGGGTCATGTTGCTTGTGTTATCTTCCGTTATAACGACGTTAGACCATGCCGTGACTTTGCCCTCAATGTTCATCGATGATGGATACTCAATCTGAAACTCTCCGCCCTGTGCAAAGTGTGAAAATTCAAATGCTAAGTGATTGAATTTCTCAGAGTGATAAACGTAGAGAGCGCCACCTTTGTCAAAGTGTTCAAACACATCAGCATCCCAAGGTGGTGGTTGATAAAGAGCAAAGCCCGCGTGCTTTTCATCAGCGGTATAGCCGATAATCATAGGTTTGCGATTTAAAGTGGTATTGGAACCGTGACTTGTATCAGGCTCTGCCAGAATCGTGTCTTCTGA
The DNA here is from genome assembly GCF_014164465.1 of Vibrio sp. SG41-7. Taxonomy (NCBI): domain Bacteria; kingdom Pseudomonadati; phylum Pseudomonadota; class Gammaproteobacteria; order Vibrionales; family Vibrionaceae; genus Vibrio; species Vibrio sp. SG41-7. Next base: position 20,085 of record NZ_JACJFF010000040.1, read on the forward strand.
AAAGTGTAGGAAAAAATTTTCGTAATCAATGCCATTTCGCTCTGCGGCATTTCTAATTTCGTTTTCTAATTCTCCTGAATTCAGATCCAATTTTTGGTTGTACATATAACCAATCGCGCTGACGCTTTCGTTATCATTTTTATCGGTGTAAGCCCCAAACACTAAGTCACTATTGTTGACCTCCCAATCGATTAGCTCTCTGGCTGATAAGGGGGAGCCATGTAAATTGAACCCATTCTCATGTTGGCTTGGTAGCACAATGGTATAGCTTGCCAAGCTGGTGTTTGAAGACACAAGGCATGTAAAGGGAAGGGCCAATAGTAGTCGAGTACGGTGTTTTTTCATCAAGCTTCCTCGCCACAATGGGAGCGATTTAATATCAGCCAAATTAAGCATCTCACGCTATGTCAGTGTAGCAAAGTACGGTATTGGGGGTTCGGTGTACATCGGGAGGTTAGCTCGAATAGATATCAGAACGTAGCTTCTAACTTGACAGTTTGGAGGTTACTAACAACTATTAAGTTGATGATTTTAAATCCGTAATCCATTGGTTCACCTAAGTTGAATGGCTAAGGACGTAGGTGCGGGTGTTTTATGATGTTCAATATGACTGAACTCGATAAATAAGGAGGGGATGCCTCTTATGATGTCTTTACTGTTTTTGTTATTACTTGTAGCGATGATATGTGCTTTTTTTGGTACAAAGACCGCTGCGTATGGCTTTTTCGCTAGCTCAGTGATCCTTGGTTTGTATTGGTTCAATCATCATGCGACTGATCCACTCTCAATCTTATTGTAAGGAGCTAGCATGAATCGAAATCAGTTAACTCTCTTGAATACGCTTGGCCTGCTAGGCATGACAGCCGTTTTATTGATCGGCTTTGTTCTGCAGTTCGTGTTAAATGAACTTCCTTGTCCTTTGTGTTTGTTGCAGCGCATTGGTTTTGTGATGGTGGCGTTTGGCTTCATGCTGAATGTGGTTTATGGGCCTCAATCTCGTCACTATGGCGTCATTCTGATTGGCGCTTTGTATGGTGTGGCCACATCGCTAAGACAAGTCTCTTTGCACGTAATTCCCGGAACTCCAGGTTACGGCAGCCCTATTTTGGGAATGCATTATTACACTTGGGCCTTTGTACTGTTTGTGGCGACGATTCTTGCTGTGTCGATTATTTTGATGCTGACCAATAAGACCGAATCTCATGAACCTTACAAGATGGGTAATTTCGGGCGGATTGTGTGTCTTCTGGCAATCGCGGTGGTGGCCTTGAATGCTATTGCTACGTTTGTGGAGTGTGGGCCATATCAGTGTCCGGATAACCCGGTGAGCTATTGGTTACTCAATCAAGGTGCTGGTGGATAATTTCTGTGCTTAGAAAAAAGAGCGGGAGGCAAGCTTCTCGCTCTTTTTGTATGCGTTGTATTCTCAAATCCCGCTAACGCTTTGGGCTAGCGACTGATCTGCTTAATGATTTACTTGCTCAACAATCTCTCGCGTTAGGCGGGCAATCTCATCCCACTCTCCGTTTTCAACGAGCTTTTTGTCCACCATCCACGTACCACCGCAGGCTAATACTTGAGGCACGGCTAAGTAGCTATCGATGTTTGATGGCGTGATACCGCCTGTCGGCATTAGTCTAATGTCGCCATAAGGTCCGACTAACGATTTCACCATACTGATACCGCCAGAAGCTTCTGCTGGGAAGAACTTCAAGGTTGTTAAGCCCATCTCTAATGCCACTTCAACGGTGCTTGGATTGTTCACACCCGGAATGATATCGATACCGATCTCTTGGCATGCTTTAACTGTGTTTGGATTGAACCCCGGTGATACCACAAACGTCGCGCCAGCTTCTTTCGCGGCCAGTGCTTGCTCACGGTTCAAGATGGTGCCCGCGCCGATCAGCATTTGTGGCTGTGCTTGGCGAAGCAGTCGGATAGCTTCAACAGCGGCGTCTGAACGGAACGTAATTTCAGCGGCGAGAAGCCCATTCTCAGCCAATACTTTGCCTAGAGGGATAATATCCTCTGCGTTATCAATGGCGATAACAGGGATAACTTTAAGTGCTTTTAGCTGTTCGTTAATTGTAGACATGTGTACTTCTTAATATCAGTTTGAAAGAGTGTCGGTGATGGATTTTGGGATGATAGCGCCATGATGTTGAATCACCAATCTGGCTAGTGCATTACCTTGTTGGCAGGCTTCTTCAATAGAACCTCCGGCGAGATAGCAAGATAAGAAACCGCCGTTAAAAGAGTCGCCAGCAGAGGTGCTATCAACCACAGTCTCGACAGGTGTCGTTGTGATTTTTACTGGCTCATTTGCGGAGTTTTCACTGATCAAGCAGCCTTCAGCACCAAGCTTGACAACAACGGTTTTGACACCGAGTGCATGCAGCCTTGTTATGGTGTCTTGCGGCGTTTGATCGCTCCACAACAGTTGTTCATCATCAAAGGTGACTAGGGCTATATCGGTTGTTTGATAGCTCAATAGATAGCATTCTTTGGTTGCGTCTTGTGATCCCCACAACTTTGGTCGGTAGTTACTATCAAAGGCGACGGCAACGCTACGTTCACGTAGACCTTGGATGATAGTGAGCAACTTTAGCTGATCGTTGTGTGGCAGTATCGCCAGGGATATACCACTCAAAAACACCATATCGACATCTTCAAGTTGGGCGGTTATTTTGTCGAAATCTGGGTGCTGTACCATGTAGCGAGCAGCCGAGTCATTGCGCCAATACAGAAATGTGCGTTCACCAACGTCATCTAATTGAATCAGATACAGTCCTGGCGAGCGCTGCTCGTCAATCAGTACGAAATCAGTTGATAGCCCTTCATCTTGCCAACGTTTGAGCATCTGTTGGCTAATGGAATCTGCCCCAAGAGCTGTGACATAACTGGTACGAATCATAGGTGCATCTGACGAACAGGAATGGCTGGTGGCACTTCGGTTCAAATAAACAGCGGCGTTAAGCGTATCCCCACCATAGGTCTGTTGCATGGTACCGAATGGAGCGCCGTTCAGTTCTATCATGCACTCGCCGATAATCGCAATGTGGCTCATAGTGTGCCCTTACAGAAAGATTGGTATTGCTAGGTATAAATGATGGAACGTGGCTACAAGGAAGGTAGCCACGTTGATTCTGTTCCCAATAGGTTGGGAGGCAGTGTTACTTGTTGTCTAGTTTTACGAACAATAGCGTTAGAACATAAGACAGTGCGAACACACCCACCACACCCATTAGTGCCTGAATGAAGTTTTGCGTACCGCCTGCAAGGTAAGCTGGCAAGCTGAATACAGAAGAAAGAATGTAGCTCGTTAAGTGAGTATCTATCGTGACAGAGATAGCACCGAACACACCTGCCGCCAAACTCGCGGTCATCATCGCTTTGGTGTATTTCGTGAGGACACCAAATAGAGCTGGCTCCGTGATGCCTAAAACAGCCGTAACACTTGAGCCCATCGTAATTGAAGATTGCTCTTTAGAAACTGTCTTACGTTGCTTATGCCAGATAGCCATTGTCGCGCCTGCAATTGCCATGTTACCCAAGCACATGATAGGCATCAGTAGATCCTTACCATACAGTGCAAAGTTGTTCAGGCTGATTGGCGTCATGCTGTGGTGAATACCAAACACAATCGTAATAGGGCGAGTAAGACCAAACACGAAGCCCGTTAATGTCGGAGAGATTTCCAGTAGCGAGCTCATTACCCAACCTGCACCATTACTTAGCCAGATACCAGCAGGGCCAACAAATGATAGCGTGATGGTAGAAGTCACAGTAAACGCAAGCAGTGGCGTAAATACTGGTTTCGCTGAAGAGGGTACCAGTCGGTCAACCATCGGCGTGACTTTAGACAACAACCAAATCGCCAAAATAGCAGGGACAATCGCGCCGCCGTAATTAAGCAGTTCAATAGGAACCACGCCTAGCACCGTCAGCTCAGGAGCCGCGCCAGCATCTTTTAGCATCACCGCTTTATCTACTAGCTTGGGTGCTAGCATTGCAGAGGAGACAGCAAGTGCGATGTACTCGTTTACTTTGAATACCTTAGCGGCAGAGAAAGAGACCAGCATAGGCAAGAAGAAGAACACAGCGACAGAAATTGAACGGAAGAAATAAACCGTGTCTGAGGTTTCAGAGATAACGTTTGTTGCGATAAGGCCAGAAAGTAGGCCCATTAACATACCTGCACCGGCAATCGCTGGAACTACTGGGCCGAAGATACCCGCGACAATGCGCATCACGCCTTGGAACAGCTTGCCTTTCTCTAACTCATCTGCAGGGTTAGTGTCAGCTTGCTGAGTATTTGATAGTGCGTTGAACCACTTCTCGACCTCAACACCGATGATGACTTGAGTTTGGCCTTGTTGAAGTACCACACCTTTCACATCTGCGATCTGCTTGATCGCTTCTTCGTCTACCAGCGCTTCGTCGGCTAATTTGAATCTCAGCCTTGTCATACAGTGCGTGATACTCACGATATTGTCTTCACCACCAAGTGCAGTGATTAATAACTGTATATTTTCTTTGAAATTTTTATTTTTCGATGATGACTTCGAGTTATTAATAACGGCATCACTCTTTTCTACCATTTGCATACTACACCTGTTATTGGAATATATTTAACTCGAGCAATCATAACGACAATCAATTTAAATCCAACGCAGTAAAAAGAGATCTCAATCACACTTAAAATTCGAAAAATTATTTTCCCGCCGTTTTTAGCCAATTGGTATGTTTTGTTTATCAAAAAAATACTCTTAACGTACCAATTATTTTTCCGAAAAATTAGCGCTTGAAATGTGGTTTTTAAAGCGGTTAGATAATAGGAGTTGACTTAAGTTTAGGTTATTTAATTGTGAAAGAAACTATTATATCTGATATCCATTGTATTATTACTAAGCCAGACAGACACAATCTCATTACCGTGGTAGTTGAAACGAATGAAGGCGTGACTGGGTTTGGTTGTGCGACATTCCAACAAAGACCGCTTGCTGTAAAAACAATGGTCGATGAATATTTAAAACCTATTCTTATTGGTAAAAACGCCAATAATATTGAAGACTTATGGCAAATGATGATGGTCAACGCTTATTGGCGAAATGGCCCTGTTATCAATAATGCAATTTCCGGTGTTGATATGGCACTGTGGGATATCAAAGCTAAATTGGCGGGCATGCCGCTACACCAGTTATTTGGTGGTAAGTCTCGTGATGCTATTCCTGTATACACACACGCGACTAGCGACACGATGGAAGGTATTTATGAGCTGGTGGAGTCTTTCCTAGACAAAGGCTACAAGCACATTCGTTGTCAGCTTGGTTTCTATGGCGGCGTTCCAACCGATTTGCATACCACTCAAAACCCGACTGAAGGCTCGTACTACGACCAAGATCAGTACATGGACAATACACTAACGATGTTTAAGTCGCTTAGAGAGAAATATGGTAATAAATTCCATATTCTTCATGACGTTCATGAGCGCCTTTTCCCAAATCAAGCAATACAATTTGCCAAAGAAGTTGAGCAATATAAGCCTTACTTCATTGAAGATATTCTGCCGCCAAATCAAACGGAATGGCTGGATAATATTCGCAGTCAAAGTTCGGTTTCATTGGGTTTAGGCGAATTGTTTAATAACCCTGAAGAGTGGAAATCATTGATTGCTAACCGTCGCATTGATTTCATTCGTTGCCATGTTTCACAGATTGGTGGCATTACTCCAGCCCTGAAACTAGGCCATCTATGTCAGAACTTCGGTGTTCGTATTGCATGGCATTGCCCACCAGATATGACGCCAATTGGTGCAGCGGTAAACACGCATTTGAATGTGCATTTACACAATGCCGCTATTCAAGAACATGTCGAGTACAACGAGAATACGCACAAGGTATTCCCGAACGCTGCAGAGCCAATTAATGGCTACTTATACGCTTCTGAAATCGCAGGTATTGGTGTTGAAATCGACCGAGAGGTTGCAGCCGAGTTCCCTGTTATGTATCGCCCCCACGAGTGGACTCAAAGTCGCCTTCCTGATGGCGCGATTCACACTCCATAACTCATCGAGTTAATTAAAATGGCCGCTTAAAGCGGCCATTTTTTTGACTAGTATTAATTACTCAATTAAATTTATCAAAGGTCTATAATTTATTTTCAGATAGCAAGATTGTAAATAATAAATATTTGAGTACAGTTATTAACTTATAGGTTTTTGATTGTAAATACTTAACTGGGTTAGTTATTTAAATTAACTAAAATGGTGAGCATCTAAATAAATTATTACTTCTTATCTCGGAAGCTCATGCTCTCACTGTTAAAAGGCGTGTGGTAGGTGCATTGGTAATTGATATCGATAATATCGCTGACGATGAACAGTTCACCCGATGCCAAGAAACCTCGGTTGGTGATATTCATCGCTGCTGCATTTTTTTTGCAGCCAAGTAGCTCTGCATCTTCTTTAGAAACATTGATCGCTTGGTAGGTCGTTAAGTAGCTATCGATCTGAAGGCCTTTCGCTAGCGCATGTTTCTGGATTGAGCTTTCAATGATCTCGGCATTCATTTCAGGGAAGACGCTTACAGGGATCTTGGCTTCTTCAATCTGGACTACTTTATTGTTAATCAATCGAAGACGTCTAATTTTCCAAATGTAGTCATTGTCGTCTAAAGAAAAAATCTGCTGTTCGTGGTTATCGGGTAGCGCTTTATTTAGCTGGAGCTTTTTATAAGAGATCTCTTCAAAACTGTTTTCAGTAATGGAGTTGTACACCAGTGGTGTACCAATGAGAGAAGTGTTGACGAAGTAACCAGAACCCACCTTAGATTTCACCATGCCAATAGCCTCTAGCTTGGCTAGTGCTTTACGAATAGTGAAACGAGATAATCCATATATTTCAGATAGTTCTCGTTCTGCAGGAAGCTTATGGCTGATACTGTTTTGGCAAATTTTGCTCACAATATCTTGAACAACTAATTCATATTTTTTCATTCTAAAAACTTAAAAAAGCACTCATGGTGATTAAATTATAGTTAACTAAATCAGATACTCAGCGCATTCCGAACTAGCCGATAATTCTAACATAGAAGGCCAATTAGATGATGAGAAATAGGGTGTTTTGGAGGGCGAATTCGAGGGTTATATCTAGGGGGGGACTTCATTCTCTTTCTTGATTAGATTAGAGAGGAGGAAGGATGAGGTTACATACAATTAGCTAATAAAAAAGCACGACCAATAGGACGTGCTTCGAATGTTTGAGCCTTCTTAGTAGCGAGCTACATAGCTAAGTTTTCGTTTCTTAACTTGGTGAGCGCTTTTAGACGCTTTGTATACTCTTTTTGGAACTCGTCAGGGTCTGCACCTTCAGATACTTGAGCGTACACTCGCATCTTGTTACCACCGTAGATCTTGGCAAGATCATCGTTGCTGTAACCGCGTTTCCACAGTTCATCAGTAATCGCCGCTAGGATCTTCGACAGTTCACCATTACCGGTAGCGCCTTTGTTGAACGCCTCAATCATGTAGCCGCCATCGTCGTACATTTTCGCGTTCTTGGTTGCGAAATCCACAACCATTGCGGTAGAGAACATATCATCAGTTGCGATACCTACGTGGTCAACGCCTACCAATTTCACGTAGTAATCGATCATATCAGCAGCTTGCACTGGAGAAATATCTTCAGGCCAAACGCCGTCCATCATCCATTCAGTGAAGGTTGGAGCAACGTAGCCACCTGATTTAGTTGCGCGTATCGCTTCATCGTCAGGAATAGCACGGTAGCAACCTTTTGGCGTTGCATCTGGCTCACTCTTATAAAGCCCTGCTGGCACTGAGTGCGTGTAAACAAATGGGGTTCCAGGATATTTCTCTTCCATGTAATCCATCGCGTCATTTGCTGTCTTTGAGCCCGTGTGGCTGAGATCGAGAATGATCTGATACTCGACCATCGAATCAATAACAGACTCCCCCCAAGGTGTTAGGCCAATATCTCTACCGTTAAATGCTGCTAATTGCCCTGAGCCTGTTCTGAAAATATCGTTGTACGCCAAGATCATGCTTTTTAAGCCCATGTCTTTTAGAATCGCCATTTTTGTCACATCTTCTTCCAAGATAGTGGCAGTTTGGCTGTTCCAAAGTACGGCAGTTTTGCCTTCGGTGTGCGCTTTCTCAATGTCATTATTGGAATGCGCGATGATGAAATTATCAGGTTGTTTTGCCATCGCAGAGCGGTGTTTATGATGGTGAAACAAGAAGTCATCAAAGTTGTGATCAGCAGCGGTAATGGTGTATTCATGCCCTGTGATACCTGCATCACGAGCATCTTGGAAGTAATCCAACAGTTGTTGCTCGTCCTGCCAACCTGCACCGTAAGGGCTCGCGAGCATACCAATGACAATGGTGTCTTGAACAAATGTTTTAGCCTTATCTGATGCAGGCCAGGTCTTACTCTCAACACTTGCCTGTGCAACACCAACACTCATTGCAATGCTTGCTGCTACGAACGTTATCTTTTTAAACATGAAAACCTCTCAATTACTGGCTTAAGTCCATTTATATTTATGCCTAGATTTAATAGTAGACCCTGACGGTATCGTCGAGTTATTTAAAATTGATAACCTTGTCATACTTTGTAATCAAAGCGTTACGTCCTGAATTGTGATTTCGCCTTAATGCTAAAAACTTAAAGCGCCTCTTGTTAACTTGAGGTAATAGTAGCTAAGCTAGAAAAGTAAAATGTGCATTTTGTGCCACTGAACTTAGACTGTATTGATGCAGAAATTGATGCTGATATTGGGTTGAGTTGTGGATTTGACCTGTTTTGAACAAGACAAAGGAATCGTGTACTGATGCTTGAATTACCATTGATTGCGAAGAGTGTTGTGAGTCATTTCCAGCAGTGCGTCCGAGAAGATAAGTCATTAACTCCATATCACGCCGCGATAGAAGCGCTCGCAGTTCAAGTGAGCATGCCATTCTCAATGGATACTTCACCTGCTCAATATGTCTCGTTTAATGTGTTTACGCAGTTCTTAGAGGGGTTGAGGAACGTATTACCATCCGAGGTGTTTGTTTCTTCTTTATTAGACTGTGCTCAACGAGCAACTCTCGAACTCGATTTTTCCAACCTTTTAGCTCGAGATTTTCTGTCTCTTTTTCCGTTTGAACAATGGTCAGTCGAATCGTCCTCACAGTCATTAAAGCTTTCATTTCTAGTATCTAATAGCTCGCTCAATGGTATTGAAGCCGAGCTATTTTTGATCGTTTATAGCCACGCTTATTTTAAATCTCAACAGACTGATATTGATAAGCCAATTCGCTACGACTTAGTTTCAGTGTCGGCGAGTGCGTTAAGTGAGCTGAGAATACAAACGGAAACACCACAGTACTTAGGTCAAACTGAGGCGTGCATTTCGTATAACCCCATTGGTCGAGATTGTTCAATCAAAGCGGTATCAACGGCTACTACTTCTACCTTCAAGGTGACACAAGCATTACTTCCTTATATCGGTCGAGTAGATGTAGATTTGGTCTCGTTTGGTCAGATAAACCGAATGGGTAAGCGCACAATTCAGAGGGCGCTTAGTGAAGAGGGGACGACCTTTCGAACCATTAAAGAGGCTCTGTCTTTTGAATTCGCCAAGCGTGTTATGACTGAGCAAGATTATTCGATCTCAGATATCGCGCTTCACTTGGGATACGCAGATGCCTCACAATTTATAAGAGCGTTTAAGCGAGCGAATGGAATAACACCACTTCAGTGGAAGAAAGGCTATGTTGAGTGATAAACATGGCCTTTCATAGATTACTTCTGAACTAGTCGCTTTGTTGCTCAGTATTCAAATGCCGAATGAGCTTGGCTGGCGTGCCGCCGTATAGGCAATCTGGTGGTACATCACTGTTGACCACTGAGTTGGCTGCGATCACAGAGCGAGCACCAATCGTTACGCCTTGGTTGATGACTGAGTTTCCACCAATCCACACATCATCTTCGACTGTGATAGGTAGGCAGAAAGTTTCCCATTTACGGCGGCTGAGATAATCCAGTGAGTGAGAGGCTGTGTAAAACTGGACACTTGGCCCTATCAATACATTGTTACCAATCTTGATATTCGCGCCATCAAGCATCACCACGTTCATGTTGATAAAGGTGTCGTTACCGATCTCGATGGTTTTGCCAAACTCACAATGAAAAGGCGGACGGACAACGCTGCTTCCTACTTTACCAAACAGATTAGCCTGAAGATTTGGGAGGTGAGTATCGTCTGAACATTGATTCAAGTCTGATAGCGCCTTGCTGGCGTGAGTGCGCATGTGGTCTATCTCATGGTCTGCGCCATCAAAAATCTCGCCGGACAGCATTTTCTCGAGTTCTGTTTTCGTTTTCATCGCTTGCACCTCACTAGTCAACATGGGTACTAGAATACGGATAATTGGACATAAAAAAAGAGAAAAGCCTAAGCCTTTCTCTTCCTGTTTTGTGTCTCTATGTGAGCCTTGCTTAACAAAGGCAAAGACAAGCTCTACAAATTAGATTTGCTCAACGAAACCCATTAGGTGTTGTTTCACTTCGTCTGAAGCAAAAGCGCTGTCTACAGAGTACTTGTAGATCTCTGCGTAGTCTTCTTTAGTTAGACCGAACGTTTCACACACACGCTTCACTTCGTTGGTCATGGTTGTGTTCGACACAGTACGGTTGTCTGTGTTGATGGTCACAACGATGCCGTCTTTCTTGAATTCAGCAATTGGGTGGTCGCTGAATTTGTGAATACACTTAGTTTGCACGTTACTTGTTGGGCAAGTCTCAAGCGCAACTTGCTTCTCTTTAACGATGTTGTACGCGTCTTCGTTACCTTGGATGTGAACACCGTGGCCGATACGCTCAGCGTCAAGCAGTGTTACTGCATCGTAAACGTTTTGACCGTGCCATTGTTCACCAGCATGAACTGTAATGCGGTAGCCTTTTTCAAGTGCGTATTGTGTGTACTCAGGGAATTCAGCGCAGAAGCCCGGCTTTTCACCGCCAGCGATATCAAACGCAACCACGCCTTTACCTAGGTAAGGTTGGCCTGCGTCGATCACGTCTTTGATCGAATCTTTCGGGAACATACGAAGTACAGACATAATGTAGTTGCCCTTTATGTCGTATTTCTCTTCTGCACGCTTCATGCCTTTTACTGCACTTGCAATGATCGTATCAAGAGACAAGCCCTTGTTTACGTGCAGGATTGGTGCGAAACGAACTTCTAGGTACTTAACGTTTTCTAGTGCAGCGTCTTCGTAAAGCTCGAAAGAGATACGCTCAATCGCTTCTTCAGTCTGCATTACTTGTAGTGGCAGGCTGAAACAAGCCAGATACTCATCTAGGTTTTTACAATCTTCTGGCACCGTTAGAGATTGAACAACCGCGTCGCGATCTTCAGGTAGTTCGATATTGTACTGTTTTGCTAGGTCAATAATCGTATCTGGGCGAACACTTCCGTCTAGGTGGCAGTGTAAATCAATCTTTGGTAGTGCTAGAAAATCCATGAGTATTCCTTAATTCTATTATTATTTGAGCGTGTTAACTCACATGCGCTAAATTTACCAAGACCATGATATGATTTAAAGTGACAATTAATCATCATTAACCTGAATTTAGGGAATATCATGGTAGATGTTAAAAGCTTACTTAAATGCGACATGAATTTGCTGCTTTGCCTACACGTTCTTATTGAAGAACGAAGTGTGAGTAAAACAGCAGAGCGACTCTTTTTGAGCCAGTCTGCGGTAAGTAAACAGCTCACTAAGCTGAGAGCTTTGTTTGATGATCCGCTGTTTGAGCGTGAATCCAAAGGGCTATTTCCCACACCCAAAGCACTCGCGTTAGCGCCTAAGATCCATCAAATCCTACTGCAAATCGAAAAGCTGACCGTTCCCGAAGTTTTCGACCCTAAAGACAGTGAGCGTACCTTCACTATAGACCTTGTCGAAACCGCCTACACGGCGATTTATCCGCACTTTATGCCGACTGCGCTCGCGGATGCGCCTCACATTACCGTTAACAGTTCAACGTGGAGCAGCGACAGCTTCAAGCGATTATTAAAGCGTGAAGTGGATTTTGGTATCGGTATTTTTGAGCTAGATGAGCGCGCTTCTACCCACGTGCAGTGTATTCCTGATGCACTTGACTACGTCGAGCTGTGCTTGGATTACTCGGTGTGTTTGATGCGTAATGACCATCCTGCGTTGCAAGAGGAGTGGAATCTCGACACCTTTTTGAAATATCGACATATACAGTTGGTGACAGGTGGTGCGGGTGACTGGCTATTGATGGAAGTGCTCAATTCTAAGCAACTGGAGATCAACAAGGCGGCTAACGTTTCAGATATCACCAGTGCCATCAAGCTGTGCAAGCAGAGCGACTTGTTAATGTGTTATCCATACAACTCGGTACGCGATTACATTGATAGCGGAGAGTTGGTGATGAAGCCCGTTCCGGTTGATTTGGTACCGGGAGGTTTGTTCCTATTGTGGCATAAATACTTCGATTCAGAACCGAGCCATAAATGGTTGCGTGATTTGATCGTCAATAAAACCCAAGACACTCAGATGTAAGTCATTAACTGAAGTATTCAAAGAAGTGAAATATTTTTCGCTTTGTTTTCGTCTTTTTAGAATGGGCATCGTCTTAGTAGAGCGCTTAATCCCAGTTAATAGTGAGAGACCAAAATGAATCCAATGCTCACGTCATTGATTCCGCAACAAATTATTGAAGACGCGTGTGAGTGGGCGATCATGCACGGTGTTGCGTTTCGCCAGCCAGATAATACCGCTAGGCATTGTCCTTTCAGCATTGCTCCTATGACTATGGAGCGTGAGGTTTTTGAACACTTGTTGAAGGTAACACCGCTGATCACCAAGTTAATCAGCAATGTTTCCGAAGATCATGATTTCTTGCAGTCATCATTGAGTGATATGGCCAAAGCAGATCCGTTTTTTGGCCGCTTGATGGAGCTGCATCAACAAGCACATGGCGAGCTGTCTCATCGACTTTATCCTGCTCGCCAACCATTGCTATTAATGCGCACTGATTTCATGGACGATCGCCAACACGGTGCAAAAGTGATTGAATTCAATGGCATTGCAGCAGGGATGGCGCCTTTTGGTCAACGCGCAACAGAATTTCATGCGTTCATGCAGAACCAATGGCCAAACGTTTATAACCATTGGTTGGAAGATCCCTCAGCAGCACCGGCTGAAAACCAAGGTTTAACCCAGTTGGCTTATGGTATCGCTAATGCTGCAAGGCAAGTGAAAAGCGACTTTAAAGAGCAAGATAAACCGGTTTTCTTGATGGTGGTGCAGAAGAACGAAGACAACGTATATGACCAACACTTGCTTGAAGTCGAGCTACAAAAACAAGGAGTTCGTACGGTTCGTCGTACCTTTGAACAATTGAGCTGTCAGCTTTCATCAGGTGATAATCAACGCTTGTTACTGAAAGATGTCGGCGCTGTCGATGTGGTGTACCTAAGAGCCGGCTATCAGTATTCAGATTACTGGGCTCCAGAACTCAATGAGTCGGTTTGTTGCCACACGCTAAGTCAGACTCGCTTGTTTATGGAGCAACACCATGTCGCGATGAACGCGACCATAAGCCAGCAATTAGCGACCAGTAAAACCATGCAAATGTTACTGACCGTGATGCCTGCAGCAGAATACGCACGTTGGGGTTTAACGCGAGAAGAAGCCGAACTTCTCAAGAGTGTTCTGGCCGATATGAAGCCTATCACCAGTGAATCGATTGAATGGTTTAACACCCAAGCTGATAAGCAAGAGTGGGTGTTGAAAAACCAAGGCGAGGGCGGTGGTCATTGTGTTTTTGGTGATGACATCAGCGAACAACTGAGCCAGCTTAAACCAGAAGAGTACGACGCGTGGGCATTGATGCAGCGCTTGTACCCGCATGAGCGTGACGTGCCGACCATTGCTGTACGTGACACCCAACAAACGCTAGTGACAGATTTAGTCAGCGAAGTGGGTTTGTTCACTGCTTACTACAAAGGTGAACCAGTAACAGAGTTAGGCGGTTACGCGGGCTACTTGATCCGCAGCAAACCCGCTAGCGAAAATGAAGGTGGAATCCACAGTGGTAAAGGGATTTTGGATTCTTTAACACTGATTGAATCCTAATTTCACTAAGCAATAATCTAGTGGTTTTGATAATTGAAATCCCGCATCTACTAATTGGATCCGGGATTTTTCGTTTTTAGGGCTCTATAAAAAGATCTCATTGACACAGGTAGAATGATCGTTCTACTCTGTGGGTAGAGCAACCATTCTACCTGTTGTTATACCTATCACTGTTACTTACTACGATTGGTATTCAGTATTAAGAGAGCACTATGTTGAGAGAACAGATTGCAGCAAGCTTAGAGGTGGCGTTTAGCCAGCAAGGTTTTGCTGAGCCGAGTGTTGCACAGCTAAAAACGGCGTGCGATGTAAGCCTAAGAACCTTGTATAAACACTTCCCTTCAAAAGAAGCGATGATCGTCGGGGCGTTAGAACATCGTCATCAGCGCTACTTGAGTCTGCTGTTGGAAGATTCCCCTAGCTCGGGCTACCAAGCGATTACTCATATCTTCAACAAGCTTCAACAGTGGATGGAAGAGTACGCGCCGCACGGTTGTTTATCTATGAACGCACTGGCTGCTTTTCCTGACAACGAACTGATTAACCAAGCCGTAATCGAGCATAAGAAAGAAGTTCAGGCGTTAATGGCTAAGCAAAGCCAAAGAGAAGACCTCGCTTCAGAGCTCTTTTTACTTCATGAAGGCGTATCAAGTGCGTGGCCAGTATTGGGCGAAGAAGCTGTGGCATCGGCACAGAATATGGTGACAAAATTACTCAAGGAAACAGTATGAATTTTGAAGTGCCAAAAACAATGAAAGGCGCAGAGATGTTAGGGCACGGTGGTGCAGAGATGCTGGGTTACCGTGAAGATATTGCTGTTCCACAAATTGAGCCTAATGAAGTGCTGATCAAAGTCATGGCAGCAGGCGTGAACAACACCGACATCAACACGCGAATCGGTTGGTATGCAAAAAGTGATGACTCAGACGATGCTAGTTGGTCTGGCGAAGCGTTGAAATTCCCTCGCATTCAAGGTGCTGACGTGTGCGGTTTCATCGTAGCCGTTGGTAACGAAGTTTCGGCTGAACGTATTGGCGAGCGTGTTCTGATTGAACCTTGTCTGACTGAAGTGTACGGGCGAGATCTACCACAGCCATGGTATTTCGGCTCTGAGTGCGATGGCGGTTTTGCTGAATACACCAAAGTAGCAGCTAAGCACGCTTACGCGGTGAACAGCACAATGTCGGATGTTGAACTGGCGTCTTTCCCATGCTCTTACTCGACCGCAGAAAACATGCTGACTCGCTCGAATGTGGTTGAGGGTGATCGCGTGCTTATCTCCGGCGCATCGGGTGGTGTGGGCTCTGCGGCTATTCAGCTAGCAAAAGCTCGCGGCGCGTATGTGATTGCGATTACCAGCCCAAGCAAGAACCAACAGTTACTTGAACTTGGCGCTGATGAAGTGATTGCCCGTGATGTGGATTTGGTTAAAGCGCTAGGCGAAAGTAGCGTCAATGTGGTTATCGATTTGGTGGCAGGTGACAAATGGCCGGAATTCCTTGAAGTGCTGAAACCACATGGCCGCTATGCCGTATCTGGCGCAATTGGTGGCGCTATGGTTGAGCTTGATGTTCGCACTTTGTATCTCAAAGATCTCAGCTTTTTTGGTTGCACGGTTTTAGAGCCACAGGTATTCCAGAATCTAGTCGACCGTATTGAGAAGCAGCAGATTGGCGCCATCGTCGCAGAGTCTTATCCGTTAGCCGATATTCATAAAGCGCAAGATGAGTTCTTAAAGAAAAAACACGTTGGTAAGATCGTGTTGGAAGTGGCAGAGCGCTAGTTTTAGTCAGCTTCACGGTTTAGATTTATGTAAGAGCGAGCCAGTGTCATGTGCTCGCTTTTTTGTTTCTGGTGAATACAGGAGGCCTAGTCTCGCAGGCTGTTGAGTAACAGATCTTATACAGTTGAAAAGTTAATGATTCATTTGTCACTGTGTGGTTTATTAATTAACTGTGCGATAATCACCGCCGTTATATATCCCTATCTATGTTGTATTCATCTAGGAGCCGTATTGATGTTTAAAAGGGTATTGCAGGCACTATTCTCGCCTTTTGTTGATTCAAAAAACAAACCCTCTGCAGAGCCTGTCCAACAAGAGCAACAACAAACCGTTGCTACTGATTCTGTTCGGTCTTCAATCTTTGTTCCGCCTTCGTCAGCTCAACCATCATCATTAATCGTCGATAATACGCTTAGCCTTCACGATGGTGAGTTCCTTGATTATTTGTTTGGAGAGTCTCGCCTTCGAACGGAGTCAGACCCATTTAGTGATTTTGTCGCTTGTCAGATCGAACGTTTGATTCGCTCTCCAAAAGCTTTGCTTAATGAACTGCCAGTGATGCCAGCCTCTGTGACCACGTTAATGGCAGAATTACAGAGCGATGAGTTTGATGTCGATGCTTTGTTAAGAGTGATTGAGCGCGAGCCGAGTATGGCTGCCGATGTGATTAAGTTGGCAAATAGCGCCTTTTACAAACGCAATGAAAAACAGGTTATTGACCTAAAAACAGCATTCCTAAATATGGGTTCTCAAGGGCTTGTTGAAGGGGTGGTGAATAGCTACATGAAGAACTTCACGCCGGGGAACAATATTTACTGGCGTCATTTCGGTGAGAAAATTTGGAATCACAGTGTTCAAACCGCGTCGTTTTCTAAGGAGTTGATGAAAGACTCTTCATCTCAAGAAGATCAAGCAGCGGCATACTTTGTTGGGTTAATTCGCAACTTAGGCAAGATGATCATTTTCCAGATGATGGTAGAAGCCTTCAAGCATGTTGATCCTTCTGTTCCGCCTAACTCGTTGGCATTGAAGCGCCTGATGAACAGCTACTCTATTCGCCTGACTTACACCATTGCTAAGTTCTGGGAGCTGCCAGAGTCTGTGTTGACCGCAATTGGCTACCAAGAGTCGAGCCGATACGAATGCACACCACTTGGTCAAGCTGTGTTTGAAGCTAACTACTTGAGTGAGTTGTACTATTTATTGGAAGAACAAACGATTGAAGTCGAGCAGTTTAAGCGCAGATGCAAAGAGACACTGATGTCTCCGGCGGCATACAAAGTGGCTAACCGGATTTATAAAGAGTCTGAATTGGCGCTAGTAGGATAATAACGGCTGGCGTTGGCTAGGTTGATTCTGAAGTCGTCATAAAGCGGTATTTTCTAAATGGTCTTACTAAGTAGTAAGACCATTTTTGTTTCAATTATCGATTAAGAGATCTTAGCCAGTTCTTGCTTTAATTTATCGATTTTACGCAGTTCTTTTTCGATCTTACCCTCATACTTTCGGATTTTATCCGCTCTATCGTCTCTTTTTGCTTCTTCTAGGTCAGCTTGGTATTCAGCTAAATCTTGTTCATTGGATTCAATCTTCTCACGGAGATCATCCTTCAAGCCTTCATTAGTGCAGTTCTCTTTCGCGGCTTTTAACGCCGTGGTTAATCGCTCCACTTTGTACTGATTATCGTACTGCTCCGCTTTCTTTATTTGATATTCGATCTCACAGAACTTCTTCTCACAGCCAGTTAGTGCGTCGCATTGGGTGCTCGCCATGCTGTTAAAAGAGAATGCGCAAAGAAACAGTAATGAGCCTTTTAGGTGTCGAGTCATGGTTTGCCTTCTTATTGGGTCTAATTAGTTTGTGCTTATATTTGTTGAGTCTCACTTCGAGAGTACATTAGCACTCCATTTCTTTGCTATTGGCAGGGGAGTGTTAAAGATAAGCCGCTGTGCCTAATGACTTATTTTTGAACATGGCTAGACTTACAAATGGCTAATCCACAGCTTGTCGAGCTCACACCAACCGAAACCATTCACTTGCGCGCCGTGTATCTTTTCAGAAACCTCTAAGTTGAACGCCTCTTGCTTGAGCTCAACCACAACCCCAGAGTCATTCAACCAATGCTTGAGTTCCAACAGTGTATTCATCGCTAACTCAAAGTTTGGCTGGCTTGTTATTGAGGCTAAGCCTTGTTCGATTTTCTCTAGCATCTCAGCAGGCAAAGTTAAGTCCTCAAACGGGAAGCGAGTGAAAAAGCTTAACCACGAAGTGAAGGTGTCGTTCTCATCAATAATGCTACACAACGCGACATCTTTGGTAGTTAGGTAGTTAGTTTGGTAGTGACCATATTCCACGCTGGTTTTGTGGTCGCCAGACACTGACAACTGCTCGAAAAGGGCTTGGCATTCAGAGGTGTCTTCAACGGTGAACTCACGCTCTGTTTTGATCAACGCTGGGTTTTGAATCTTAAAGAAGGTTGAGCCGAAATCCGGTTGGAAAGAATGGTCATCGCCACGCACTGTGGTCGTCTTTTCGGGCAGTTTCACGCACACCTGATTTTGAGCGCAGGCTTTACTCTGTGCCCATTCCGGATAAACCCACAATTCGACTCGATTGAGAATCGGCGTGCTTTGTGAATAGGCGCTATTACGGCTCAATCTCAACATCTTGCTCGAGAATATGTCTAATGAGAACGCGCCAGAACCATTCAACCTATCAGTCGGTGATGAGTTATCAAATACGGAGGCTTCAGCCCTAGCAAGTAAGCGCGGTAAATGCCAATCAGGTTGATTCAATTTCACGACAACCACATTGCCTGCCAAGACAGAGACCTCATCAATATGCTGATAACAGCGACGCCATCTTTTGCTTTGGCAGAGCGAGTTTAGGTTGCGTGCTATGTCATGAGGTTCAAGCGTTCGACCATTATGAAAGCGAACATCATTGCGAATCTGAAAGTGCCACTGTGTCGCATCTTGATTAGCCTGCCAATGATAAGCCAGATCGCCGCTGAGTTTGCCGTGCTGAACGGTGGTAAGGCGTTGGCAAACTTGCATCACTAGGAAGCGTTCGGTGCGTCTAAGTACTCGTTGAGGGTGAAGAGCCTCGAGCTCTCGGTGAAACGGGATATACGCGATATTCTGCGCCGACGGATTGGTGCTGCTTAGAAAGGCTTGTAACTCAGCGCCAGCATTGCGGCCATTGAAGCTCAAGGTGCTAAACACCTGTTCTATGTTGCCTGCGTCAGCTTGGGTTTGCGCGTATTGGTAACACGCCTCAATGGGCTCAACCAGACACGTCAGCTGTGCCTTCTTGCTGCGGCCTGAGCTAGCTTGCCACTCAATCCAACCTTGCGTTGTCATCGCTTTGAGTAAGGTCTGAACGTGGCGTTCACTCACGTGCAGGAGTGTGGCCAGTTGGTTGACCTGACAATGTGATACTCCAGGCCCAAAAGCCTGAAATATCTTTTCATACAGTTCAAGCTTGCGCTTAAGGTTGCCCAATTTGCTTTTCCTAACGACGAGGTTGAGTTAAGTGTTGATAGCCAGAGTCAATGAGTGCTTTTTCCATCGTGTCGAGAACACGAGAGGTTATCTCTGAGTTTAGGATATTCGAATCAGTTTTGCCTTGAAGCACCAAATATGAAAAATGGTCGATTTCAAATTCGAACCCATTGCCCGTCACTCGTTTGTTGATGGTCGACTTTTTGCCTTGATGTTCAATCTCAATAAAGGCCGGATTCCACCATTTTTCATGAATGGTGATCTTAGTATCAGGCCCACTCAAGTGCGCTGATCGGGGAAGGTTTTGCACTGTTGATGCCGATATCTTACCGTGCATATCACCAGAGAAGGTAAAGCACGCGTCGGTATCAACATTTGCCCCCTCATAAAGACACGACATCTCTACCTGAGGTTTTGAAGGGGTCACACCCAGAATTCGACACAGATCGTAGAAGAACCAAAGCCCATAGACCCCAACATCGAGTGTTGCTCCGCCTGACAAATCCGGATTGAAGATAAACAAATCGGGCTCATAGTCGTGATGGTTACCAAAGCTGGCTTCGATTGAATCTATCTGAATGTTGTTGTCGACCAAAAATGATTGAAGCTCACGATACGCGGGAAACACCACGGTTTTCATCGCTTCCAACAGCATCACGCCATTTTGCTTGGCGAGGGCTTTCATCTCAAGCCAGTCAGCAAGGTTGGTAAAAGCCGGCTTCTCCACCAATACGTGCTTATTGTTCTTTAGAAACAGTTCTGCGAGTGGCTGGTGGTATGGGTGAACGGTGGCGATGTAAACCGCTTCTACTGCTGGGTCATTCGCCATCTCTTCATAAGAGCCATAAGCCTTGTCGCAACCAAACTTGTTGGCGAATGAGGCTGCGCGTGAGTGATCTCTTGCGGCAACGGCATACAGCTCACCATGCAAACAGTGCTCTGTGACTGCAGTCGCGAATCGATTGGCGATATTGCCTAGCCCTGCGATGCCCCATTTAATTTTGCGTTGCGTGTCGCTCATCAGTTATTCCAAATCGTTGTTTTGTATCAGTGTACTCAGAGGCGGCACATACAAATAGAGAACAGATTTCTCAACCTGTTCTCTATTTATTTTATTCTAGTTGAAGCTCAGGATTAGCTCTGTAGGGAGCGTTTCCAATCGGCTAGAGCTTGAATGTGTTTTGGCCCGATGCCACAACAGCCACCGACGATATTCGCGCCCAGTGCGTGCCAGCGTTTAGCGTAAGCTAAGTACCCTTGGCCATCCAGCTCACGCATTTCTTGAAACATGTCATTAGCTTCATGTTCGCTGCTGATAGGAGCAAAGTTATTTGCGTAGACACCAATTTCTAAATCACTACCTAGCTCATCGATCACTTTCTTAGCATCGATAATGGCTTGATCCATCACTTCAGGCACTGAGCAATTAAACATAATGCCTTTCGCGTTTGATTGGCAGGCAAGTTGGATTGAGTCTGTTACGCTCTCGCCAGAACGAATATTGGCAGAATCGCCCTTGGTGTCTTCCAAGCTAAAGGCGTAATAACACGGTTTGCTTGATTGCTTGAGTACCGCATGAATGGATTCGAATTCTTGCAGGCTACAAATCGTTTCCGCTATCCAAAGGTCGATGTTTGGATCTTGGGCATCGTAAAGCGTTTGAATGATCGGCGTTGCTTCTTCTACCTTAAACAAGTCTGGTCGGTAGCTGCCAAATGGCGGTGGAATCGCGCCCGCGACTTTCACTGTGTGGGTAGAATTGTCAGCAACTGCTTTAGCCAGCTCACCAGACAGTGCGGCTAGTTCAAAGCCTCGTTGTTCGAAGAGTTCTTCACCCAAATGAAAAGGCACACAGGCGTAGCTATTGGTGATCAGGATTTCAGCACCTGCATCGACAAAGTTTTGATGCGCTTGGCTAACAAAATCGGGTGCTTCAATCAGCGCTTGAGCACTCCAAAGCGGTTGAGAAAATGGCGCGCCAATTTCTTTGAGTTCTCGGCCCATGCCGCCATCAAGTATGGTTAGTGTTTTCATATTCAATACTATCTAAACAATTGCTGAAGTTCTGCCGCCACCATATCAGACAACCTTGTCAGACAGAAGCCATCAAGCCAAGGTTCAACTATCGATGATGGAGTTTCGTTATACGCCGTCTAGCGGGCTAGTCGTGCCACTAAAGTGTTGCCCAATAACGTGAGTGTATATCTGAGTTGTCTTAACATCACTGTGCCCCAGTAACTCTTGAACCGTTCTGATATCGGAGCCTGACTTTAGAAGTTGCGTAGCAAAACTGTGCCTGAAAGTATGACAACTAATTCGCTTGTGGCGCAATTTGTTAGAGTTAGTCGCCTTCTTCAGCGTTTTTCGGAGTGCCGAATCATGTAGGTGGTGTCGGCATACTATCCCCGACTCTGGGTGTTGAGTGACGGATTTTGATGGGAATAGGTACATCCAAGCAAGTTGTCGATAGGCACTCGGGTATTTTTTGCCTAATCGGTGAGGCAAAGATGGCCCAAACCCATTCAAGTTATCTTTAGCAAGCAGAACTGCAACTTGTGCAATTTTGTCTTGTATAGCTTCAGTGAGTGAAAAACTTAAAATTGTCACTCGGTCTTTATTTCCTTTCCCATCGTGAACAGTGAGAGACCCTTGTTTTAGGTCTATATCTTGTACTCGAAGCCTCAGGCATTCCGATACTCTCAAACCTGAACCATACAACAAGCGAAAAAACAGTTGATATTTAGGATCTATTTCATTGATCACCGAGATAGCTTCCGAATGATTGAGTACGCTAGGAATTTTTCGAGACCGAGTCGCATAGCTAAACCCTAAGTCTCCTAGAGGTTGCTTAATAAATTGATTGTATAAATAGGCTAGAGCATTGAGCGCTACCTTTTGAGTATTGATGGCGACTTTTTGTTGATTAGCTAAATGAGAAAGAAAGGAGACAACTTCAGGTGCATGCATCTGTTCAGGGTGTTTCATTTTATGAAAATGAATGTAGTACTTAATCCAATAACAGTAGGCTTTGATTGTCCTGCGACTATAGCCCCGCATCGTCATATGTTCGCAAATTGCCTGCATGAATTGACTCGCCATATATCCCCCTCACAAAATCTGTACATACAGACAGTTTATTGCTTGTTGAATAATTAATGACTTAAAAAAGAGTGGTTTTTAACTCTGATTGAGCACGAATTTAACGAGAGATTGATTTTAAGTTATTGATTAATATATGGATTGGTGAATGGTTAAGAATGAAGGCGAGCGTTATATAGGCGGCAATGTGTGCTTGCACGTTTTCACACTTAATGTTTAAACCCACTTTTATATTAAATGCATAGCATTCAGTTGGTTATGAGCGACCTTTTTGATATGTTAAGCGGATGGATTCGTGATTGCACGATATTAAAATGTTATGTGTCTGATATTTCGGAATTGTAAGGTAGTTGTTAGATGGATAATTTAATAGAAATAAAGCAGTGGAAAGATGTTGACGATGATTCATGGCGAAATCTGTTATTAGGAAATGGCTTTAGTATTGGAATTAGTGATAAGTTTCATTATTGGACGTTGTTAGATAACGTTAAAAAGCTCGGAATCAAAATGTATCCGTATGCCCAAGAGATATTTGAGAAGGTAGATACGGTCAATTTTGAAGAGGTTTTAAGGATTATTTACCATGCATACATTGTTAACTTTTACAATCTCGATGCAATAAAGTCGCTATATCTGAATGTTAGAAAATCGCTAATAGAAGCTGTAAATGCATCACACGTGACCTATGGCGGTGTACCGGCACTAAATATAAACACTCAGCTTAGGAAATTTCGCTCGATATATACGACTAATTATGACTTAATTCCTTATTGGTCAGTGATGAAATCCAATAGTGACAGTTTTTGTGATTTTTTTTGGAACAAAGCGTGTGTCTTTAATTTGTCTGACACTAAAATAATTGGTTCTAAATCAGCCTTATATTATCTTCATGGTGCAATACACCTTCAAGAGTCACCTGACGGTTACACATTTAAGGTTACAGCGACCCAAGAGACATCGATCTCTGAAATTATCGATGAGTCAGGCTTCAAAGACACTCCACTGTTTATTTCTGAAGGTAAATCTGAATTCAAGTTAAGGCGCATACGCTCAAACGATTACTTGAATTTTTGTTACAACCGATTTTCAAAAGCGCCAGGTAACTTTGTTGTTTTTGGGCATTCACTGAGCGAGGACTATGACGCTCATATCTTGAGTGCTTTTAAGGAAAATAATGCTGAAAAAATCGCCATTAGCGTGTTCACAGGGATGGAGGACAAAGATAAATCAAAGTTTATCAATGAAGTTCAAACCTACTTTCACGGTTCAAAGAAAGAGATTGTATTCTTTGATTCTAGCTCCCATCCTTTAGGGCAGGTAAACACATAACAAAGCGTTTAAGACGGATTCCCAACGCTTGGCATTTTCGGTTTGATTCAGCTTTAGTGTTTACGGCACAATATTTTAGGTTGGTGGTAGCGTTGCTCACCACTTAACGCGGCTACATGGATTCCCCCGGTTGTCAAACATCCGCTAAACTTATGTTGATGGGTTTTGGACTGCCGCTCTACATTCGGCCTACTTATCGACGATT
>NZ_JACJFF010000410.1:0-272 GCF_014164465.1 Vibrio sp. SG41-7
ATGAATATTAGTTTTGAAGTCAGTATTCGTTGAGTCACAAAATCTTAAATTGAAGAGTTTGATCATGGCTCAGATTGAACGCTGGCGGCAGGCCTAACACATGCAAGTCGAGCGGAAACGACAACATTGAATCTTCGGAGGATTTGTTGGGCGTCGAGCGGCGGACGGGTGAGTAATGCCTAGGAAATTGCCTTGATGTGGGGGATAACCATTGGAAACGATGGCTAATACCGCATAATGCCTACGGGCCAAAGAGGGGGATCTTCGGACCT
>NZ_JACJFF010000411.1:0-272 GCF_014164465.1 Vibrio sp. SG41-7
AGAAAAACTTCAAAAAGGGCTTGCCAGTGTGATCGAAATCTCTATAATGCGACCTCGTTGAAACGGGAAGGCTTCGTAAGAAACCAAAACGAATCAGCAGGTCAAATTAGCCAAGCTAAGCGCTTGAAAAAAGTTTTGAAAATAGTGGTTGACACTAAAACTTAAATCGCTAAAATGGCCGTCCGATTTGAGCGAAGCTCAAAAAGGAAAAGCTCTTTAACAATTTAAACCTATCAATCTGTGTGGGCACTCGTTGATGAATATCAAAACGT
>NZ_JACJFF010000412.1:0-271 GCF_014164465.1 Vibrio sp. SG41-7
AAAGCTTTGCTGCGGTCGTGGCGGAATTGGTAGACGCACCAGATTTAGGTTCTGGCGCCGAGAGGTGTGAGAGTTCAAGTCTCTCCGACCGCACCATTATTTCTCTTTAATTAGAGATAAAATAGTGAATACATAAAATTCATTATTGGCTACTTAGCTCAGTTGGTTAGAGCACATCACTCATAATGATGGGGTCGCAGGTTCGAATCCCGCAGTAGCCACCATTCTTTCTTTATGAAAGAAAAAGTACAAACAACGTTATATTGAATTA
>NZ_JACJFF010000413.1:0-271 GCF_014164465.1 Vibrio sp. SG41-7
TTTGCTTGGCGACCATAGCATTGTGGACCCACCTGATTCCATGCCGAACTCAGAAGTGAAACACAATAGCGCCGATGGTAGTGTGGGGCTTCCCCATGTGAGAGTAGGACATCGCCAGGCTTTAAATTAAATCTTTAGGTTGACCAACCTGGAGATATGGACGCTCACTTAGTGAGTTGACCACTGCGGAGTGGTAGTTCAGTTGGTTAGAATACCGGCCTGTCACGCCGGGGGTCGCGGGTTCGAGTCCCGTCCACTCCGCCACTTATTA
>NZ_JACJFF010000414.1:0-268 GCF_014164465.1 Vibrio sp. SG41-7
CCCCACTATAATGACGTAGCCTCGATGCGGATATCGGTGGACGCTTCAGGTAACGACCCAGATAATTCACCGTTTGCTTTAGTTCTTTCGTCTTTTTGGCAAAGTGAATATTCCAGTAGCGTTGATATTGACGCTCTAAGAAGACATTCCATTGACGGTAATCTTGAATATGATTGGTGGTCGATGTGGATAAGTTAAGGTCGCCGTATTTTTGTCTGAGAAGCGCGATGAGAGTGCGCCGCCAGTGATACTCGACATGCTTCTTTTT
>NZ_JACJFF010000415.1:0-268 GCF_014164465.1 Vibrio sp. SG41-7
AGAAACTCAATCATAACCATCAAGGTCGTTTACGGGGTAAATTTCCAGTTTGAATCGTGAGTGTTTACTGCAGATTTAAGGTCAGATTGTTTTATAGGCAATGTGGGTGTTTTTTCTACTAAATTACTGAATTTAGACGGACCTATCCTACGCAGCCACGCCTAATCGCCGCGCTTCACGCATGCTCATTCGACGATTATCCAGTAGTTGGTCATTTTTTTTGCCTTTCATAAAACCTGTAAATTTCATTCTGTTTCCGCATAGCACA
>NZ_JACJFF010000416.1:0-267 GCF_014164465.1 Vibrio sp. SG41-7
AATAAGTGGCGGAGTGGACGGGACTCGAACCCGCGACCCCCGGCGTGACAGGCCGGTATTCTAACCAACTGAACTACCACTCCGCAGTGGTCAACTCACTAAGTGAGCGTCCATATCTCCAGGTCGGTCAACCTAAAGATTTAATTTAAAGCCTGGCGATGTCCTACTCTCACATGGGGAAACCCCACACTACCATCGGCGCTATTGTGTTTCACTTCTGAGTTCGGCATGGAATCAGGTGGGTCCACAATGCTATGGTCGCCAAGC
>NZ_JACJFF010000417.1:0-267 GCF_014164465.1 Vibrio sp. SG41-7
GTTGACACTAAAACTTAAATCGCTAAAATGGCCGTCCGATTTGAGCGAAGCTCAAAAAGGAAAAGCTCTTTAACAATTTAAACCTATCAATCTGTGTGGGCACTCGTTGATGAATATCAAAACGTTTTATCCTTTGGATAAAACAGTTACTTCGGTAACAAACTTGATTTCAATGAACTGAGTGACCAATACAAAATTAAGTTTACTTAATTTTGGCACAGTCAATTCATTACCATTCTGTTGGAATGGTAATAGCTTTAGAATTAC
>NZ_JACJFF010000418.1:0-261 GCF_014164465.1 Vibrio sp. SG41-7
CAGTTACTTCGGTAACAAACTTGATTTCAATGAACTGAGTGACCAATACGTTTAACTACTTGTAGTTATTCGGCACAGTCAATTCATTACCATTCTGTTGGAATGGTAATAGCTTTAGAATTACATGTTCATGTTTACATGAATATTAGTTTTGAAGTCAGTATTCGTTGAGTCACAAAATCTTAAATTGAAGAGTTTGATCATGGCTCAGATTGAACGCTGGCGGCAGGCCTAACACATGCAAGTCGAGCGGAAACGACA
>NZ_JACJFF010000419.1:0-260 GCF_014164465.1 Vibrio sp. SG41-7
TGTTGGGCTATCGCCAAGCGGTAAGGCACTGGCTTTTGATGCCAGCATTCCCTGGTTCGAATCCAGGTAGCCCAGCCATTACAACGTTACTTAGACAAACCATAAGTCTTCTTAACTATACTCTTCGCTAGAGTAAAAGCTTTGCTGCGGTCGTGGCGGAATTGGTAGACGCACCAGATTTAGGTTCTGGCGCCGAGAGGTGTGAGAGTTCAAGTCTCTCCGACCGCACCATTATTTCTCTTTAATTAGAGATAAAATAG
>NZ_JACJFF010000041.1:0-42499 GCF_014164465.1 Vibrio sp. SG41-7
ATGAATATCAACGTTAATTCTTAGTTCTGGGCCAACCTTAGTCACCCCCATCAGCTCCAAATCTTGATCCGCTTCTTTGTCTACCGCGACAACGTTCTTATCTACCGCGTCACAAATATCCTTGTTTGCCGACATCATCAGCAGTTCGCGCATTGCTTCACGTAACATGTCGAAAGGTACTTTGATGAAGTAGAAAGACATTAGCAACATCATCATTGGGTCGGCATACACCGCGTATTCTGCAAGTGGAGAAAAGGTAATTAACCAAGCTGCTACGAAACCAGCCGTTACTGCCACACTCAGGAGCGTATCCATCTGCCACTGCTTAGACTCTGCCTGAATCAGACCTGAAGAAATACGCTTGCTCTTGTTAGCGATGTACCACCAAGCATAACCACAACCCAACACGTTGAAAATACCAAACAGAGTCGCGATAGAAGCATCAACTTCACGACCACCCGTCATCAACGCACCAATCGCAGAGTAAAGTGAATAGCTAACCACTAGCAAAATCACAATTGCTTTAATCGCAATCACAATTGGTTCAATGATGGCTCGACCAAACGGGAACTCCCTATCTGATGGGCGATTAATGTATTTCGATGCAGCTAGTGACAATAAAGTTAGCAGTAAGCTGATAAGAGAATAGACACCGTCAAATACTATGACCAGAGAGCCAACGAGAAGACCCAACACCAATCCGCCAACTGCGAAGCCTGATGCTAAAAGGGCTGAGAACAATAGTACTCGATTTTCGTTTTGGCTTTTCCTGTCACACATAAAATTTTCCAGATGTTTTTGATAACTTCATTGTTCTAATATTGAGCTAACTTTACAAACTTTATCTGATGATGTTTATATGTCAGTAACTCGTTTTATATTCAAACTGTTATTATTCAATCACTTATTGGCAACTTTCGGTGTCAGTAAAATTGACGTTGAGTGTTTCTTGGGGATGGTGTGCAACTGAAATAGGATCGTTTATGATTAATAAAACACATTAGTCGCTAGGGTCTCATTGATCTCCTAGACTCTGCTGAGACTGAGACTGAGACGGAGACTGAGACTGCACGGATTGGAATGGACAAGGAATGGATCAATATGAAGTTTGACGATATCAGTGATAACGAATTGTGGGTGATTGCTAACCCGATCATGGATAACTTGATGGACGGTTCAACTAAGGTTGATCATGCTCAGCACTGTCGAGACTTTACCCAAAGGATGAAAGACATTGTTACGCCGGAATATTTAGAAAAGGTATGTCACCATTATCAACACAGCAATGGCTTTTTTGCTGAACGAAAGCAGGTCGCACTATTTAGACGCTCAGATTCTATCGCCTTTGTGTGGAAGCAAGCGTATACCATTGCGAAAGGCGAGTTTGTGGCTGAAATGGTGTTGGTTGAAGAAGACGGACGCTATTTAGTTGATCATGTGATGGTCTTTTAAAGAGAGGGCTTTCTATTTGTTAGATGATTTTAAGTGTCGAGATAGAACATTATCTGACACTTTAAAAATCAAACAAGTAATCGCTGATCTGATCCGCTAACCAATTCATACCTGGGTGTTCAGCCATCCCGGCCGCGGTAAACATACAGTAGTCTTCTTGAGTCAGGCCATAAGTGTGCTTGATCACCGCTAGTTCCTGTTCACGCAATAAATGGCGAATCAATGGCTCTGGCATTACGCCCCACGCCTCTTCACGTAAAATTGTATCCAACATGAAGTCGAAGCTAGAGAAGCCAATATAACGGCGAGAGAAGGGCTCAAGCTCAGGATTATCCTTCTCATTGAGATAAACCATGGTCGCTTGCATCGAATTTCTCAATACTTCATCCGATACTCGTCGCATCGCACTCAGATCATGTCCTTTCTTACACACAGACATCATTCGAATCTTACCAAGTGGATTGTAGATAATTCTTGGGTCATCGACACGTTCGTAATCGACGCCAAATGCGAAGTCGACTTGCTGAGTTTCAACCAAGTTAGCTAAGTCGCCACTCGACGCGAGAACGAAGTTGAATGAGGTAGAAGGGTACTTGTTATTTAAGGCGTGAGATAAATCTTGCCACATTCCGTCGGGTAGGGAGTCATCTCGTGCAATCCAAATTTCCGCGTTAAATTCACCTGAAACATGCAAGCAGGTCTGTTTAATACGCGCTGCTGTCACCAACAAACCTTCGCAATCTTTGTAAATGGCTTTGCCCGCTTCAGAAAGTTCAACGTGGTTTCCGCTGCGTACGAACAGCTCGACATCTAACTCTTTTTCCAAGGCTTTAATCGACATGCTGAGTTTGGTTCGGTTGCATTCTAGCTGGCGTGCAGCTTCAGACACTGATCCTAAATCAGCAACGGAACAAAAGGCTTGGACTTGAGAAAGGTTCATTTCATTTCCATATTGAGCGGGGGTCGGTGCATATTATCTGAATATTGTGCTGACTATCTTAGAAATAGTCCATCTTTGCATGATAACTCTATGACGAATTGACTAATTTGGTTTATTCTGGGGAAGTTCCGAACCTACAAGAAGTAAAGATGGAGGCCATGATGGCGAAACAATGGGACGAGTACGCCGTTGATTGGGATAAAGATCCCGCAACCGCAGTATTCGCACAGTCCGTATTTGACCAGTTAACACCGCTCGTTGATTTAAACGGAACCCGTGTCCTTGATTTTGGTTGTGGTACAGGATTACTCAGCCAGAAAATATCTCCTTTAGCAAAAGAGATCATCGCACTAGATATCTCTGAAGGGATGATTGAAGAGTTAGATAAGAAAGAGTTACCCAATGTTGAACCGGTTGTTGATCTTTTATCGCGCGGGCTTGCAGCGCAGCATCCAGCATTCAGAAACCAGTTTGACCTAGTGGTAGCCTCTTCGGTGTGTGGTTTTATCCCGAACCTACAAGACACAGTCAGTCTGATTTACACGCTGCTTGAAAACGACGGCACGTTTGTACACTGGGATTGGTACTTAGAGAACGACAGCGAAGACTACGGTGTAAGCCAACAGCGCTCAGAGAATGTATTGAGTGCAGCTGGCTTTGCAGTGGTTGAAGTATCAACGCCGTTCTCGATCAACACTCCACAAGGAGAGTTAAAGGTATTGATGGGTGTTGGACGCAAACAAGTGCTTCCTCATCTGTAATCGTGTGTATGCCTAGAGCTAGCCTCGGTAATGCTCATCTAAAATAACGAAACCCACATCAACGATCTTAAGGTCAGTTATGTGGGTTTTCTATTTTTAGTCGTTTGTGTTTCAAACAGGCGAGCCAGTGAGTACTTTTCAATATCTTCAGTATCACTATCAACGCCAACACTGGCTTCTTTCTTCCCATTTCGCTTATAGATAAGCTAATTTCCGGCAATTAACAAATTACTCATTTCCATTTTGGAAATATAGTCTTGCATACATTTCATTAGTGGAAATGTAACAGTGAGATATAAAATAAGCCCATAATAATATTAAGGGTTTCATCATGAGCCACCAATCTGCTTCTCCACAACTTTCAGAGCAACAACAACGCTTTAGCAATATCATTTCAGATGCCCACCTGTCTCCAAAGCAGAAGTCGAGTTATCTTGCCTTAGAAGCTGAAGCAAGCTTGCCGTACATGCCGGTAAGCAACGAAGTAGAGCAAGCCCTACAACAAGGTGTGCTATGTGACATGTTTGAAGGGCATGCACCATTTAAGCCGCGCTATGTACTTCCAGACTATTCTAAATACTTACATCAAGGCTCAAAGTATTTAGAGCTTAGCGCGGCCACTAATTTCGATGAAGCATTGAACATGCTTACCATCCTTTACCACCATGTTCCGTCTGTGACATCAATTCCGGTATACCTAGGTCAGTTGGATGATGTACTGATGCCATTTGTTGGCGACTTGACGGATGAGCAGGTATATCAAAAGCTTAAGTTGTTCTGGATTATGCTGGACCGCACACTGCCAGATGCCTTTATGCATGTGAATATCGGCCCGACCGACAACATTGTGTGCCGTACGATTTTGCGCGTAGACGCTGAACTGAAGCAGATCGCACCAAACCTAACCTTTATGTACGACCCTGCTGTGACACCTGATGATCTACTTCGTCATGCGGCAAGCAATATCTGCGAGTGCAGTAAACCACATATCGCAAACTATCCAGCGCACGCCGAGGCTTACGGCGACAAGCGTTTTGGTATTGTGAGTTGCTATAACTCTTTGCCTTTAGCGGGCGGTTCAAACACCTTGGTGCGTATGAACCTCAAGCAAGTGGCGTTGAAGTCTGAGGACAGTGCTGATTTCTTACAACAAGTATTGCCGAATTACAGTGGCATCATGGTTGAATTGATGAACGCTCGTAGCCGCTTCTTGCATGAAGAGTCTAACTTTTTTGACGGCTTCCTGACCAAAGAAGGTCTTATCGAAGAAGATCGCTTTGCGCCAATGTTTGGTATTTATGGCATGGCGGAAGCAGTCAACATCTTGATGGAGAAAGAGGGCCAAGCAGGGCGCTATGGTCACGATGAACAGGCTAATCAACTCGGTCACCGTATCTCTGAAAAGCTGGCTGAGATCGTCGAAAGATCTGAAGTGAAATATGGGCTGGAAGGTAAGGCTCTGTTGCACGCTCAAGGCGGTATTAGTTTAGATGAAGATGTGACTCCGGGTGTCCGTATTCCTTATGGCACCGAACCGGATCCAGTCTCTTACGTTCGTGCTACCGCGGGTCACCATAAATTCTACACCTCGGGTATCAGTGACATTCTAACCATCGACGAAACAGTGAAATCAAATCCTGAAGCGATGTTTAACCTGTGTAAAGGCGCGATTCAGGCGGGTTACCGTGAGTTCACAGCTAACGTAGCATCGAACGATTTGGTTCGTGTAACGGGTTACATGATCAAGCTGTCTGATATTGCGAAATACGATGAGCAAGGCTCACGCACCAATACCACCTTCTTAGGTGCTGAAGCTGCGAAGAACACGGGCATATTAGAGCGTAAACCACGCGTGGCGAGCTTAGAGATGTCGCCGACATACGAATAGCTTTAACGTGCGTGTGTTATGTGTGTGATGCGTTTCGAATACGAACAATGTGAATTATGAAAATTTCTGATCTAACAACTCAAATGGCTAGGGTTAAAAATAATAAGACAGAAAAACAAGCGAAGGTCAGCCGTGTGCTGACCTTTTCTTGTGTTGACGGCCCGGGAAACCGCTTGGTGCTGTTCCTACAGGGCTGCAACTTTGACTGCATTACTTGTCACAACCCACACACAATTAACCACTGTAACCATTGTGGAGATTGTGTGAGTGGCTGTCCAAGCAGTGCTTTAAGCATGATTGATGGCAAAGTGAATTGGGACCCGGCAGCCTGTACCAATTGTGATCAATGCATTGATGTCTGCGATCACAAGTCGAGCCCGAAAATCACCACAATGGCAGTCTCTGAGGTGCTTGAACTCGCCAGGCATAACCAATTTTTCTTAAGCGGAATCACTATCTCAGGTGGTGAGGCGACCATGCAGTTGCCGTTTATCATTGAGCTATTTCAAGCGATTAAAAGTGATCCGCAGCTAGCGCACCTTACGTGCTTTATTGATAGTAATGGTTCGCTGCCACTGCAAGGCTGGGACAAGGTGTTGCCTTATCTTGATGGCGCGATGATTGACCTAAAATCATGGCAATCGGAAACACATCAATGGTTAGTGGGCAGAGGAAATCATCGGGTGTTTGAAACCATCAATTATCTTGCAGGCAAAGGAAAGCTGCATGAAGTTAGGTTGCTGCATATTCCGAATAAAAGCGATCTTGAAGATGAAGTTGAACAAGTGGGGCGATACTTGAAGGTGCTACCAAGTGATGTTCGTATTCGGCTGAATGCGTTTCAACATCATGGTGTGATTGGTGAAGCGTTAGATTGGCCTAAATGCACCGAACAACAGATGCAGAGCTTTCACGATAAGCTCTACACGATCGTTAAAAGGCCAATGCAAACCCCAGAGGTTTATAGCTAGTCTTAACGTTTGTGGTGTTTAAACAGACCGTCAAGCTTCTAAGAACGTTAAGTTTCTAAAGATATTAAGCTTCTAAAAATATTAAGCCTCTAAAAACAGGTCACACAACCATTTAATCGCTTGGTCGTTCATGTTTGGCTTGTTCCACACTAAGCTATACGCCACCTTACCGTAATCAAAAGGCAAGGGTTTGCTCACTAAGCCCTGAGCTTGCTTAGCATGTTCAGCCCACTGTTTAGAGCAGGTGAATAGGAAAGGCGTGTGGTGACACAGTACAGCCGCTGCACCGAAGTCCGCTACCGATATTGCCATATCTCTTGGCTTATGACATTGAACTAAGTTTTGCTCAAAGTAAGGCTGAGATAGCTCGTTATCTAAAATCCCAATGTGCTTGTAATCTAAGTAGCCTTCAATTGTCAGTTCTTGCTGTGCAAGAGGGTGGTCTGCGCCCATCAAACAAACCATTTCGTCTGGAAGAATCGTTTCCCAAACCAGTTCCTTATTATCGGTCGGTGGCTGGGAAATATCATGGGGCAATAAGATTAAGTTGATCTTACCGCTGAGCAAAGCATCAAAACCCAGCTGTTGCTTCGAATAGATGTTGAGTTTGGCTTTTGGTGCGAGTTCAGTGGTAATTTTGCTGAGCTTTGATGCGAATACTTCAAAGGTACTTTCGCGCATCGAAAGTGAAAAGCTGCCTTGGTATTCTTGAGGGGTAAAACTCTTCTGGTGAAGCAGTCCGTTCATGCTTGAAAGAATCGCGTGAACGGTCGGAGCTACCTGCAAGGCAAATGGCGTCGGGATCAGCTTGGTGCCATCTCGATAGAACAGTTCGTCATTAAGAATGTCACGCAGTTGAGACAAGGTTTTGCTCACACTCGAAGGGCTTACACAGAGTTGTTCTGAGGTTTGAGTAACGCTGTGGGTGTTCAGCATAATATGAAGCGCAGTGAGGTGCTTAAGGCTCACTCTAGATAGGTGTAAGTAATCCATTTATGACTCATACATTGAGAATGGCTTGATATTTGGCGAAACACACAAACAACAAGCCAATCTGACAAAGGTTATTAACGAGCTAGTTTATGGTGCGCTCGTGAAAAGTGGCCAGCACAAAACGCACCGACAATCGACAGTTCACCCGCCAAACATAGCGCAGCACAAACTTCAGCGAGTGCTTGTGATTTACCGTTGCCATGAAGTCCAAGTAAGTCCAAACATGCTTTTTGACTTGGTAAGCCGGTACCACCGCCAACAGTCCCTAGCATTAAGTTAGGTAGTGTTACGCTCGCGTATAAACCACCTTCTTTATTGAGTTCCATGCGAGTCATACCAATCGCTGATTCAGCAACGCAGGCTGCGTCTTGTCCGCAAGCAATGTAGAGCGCAGCAAGTGCATTTGCATAATGAGCATTAATACCAATCGTGCCGCTCAAAGCACCACCGACTGTGGTCATTTGTCCGAACTGCACCATTTTCTCTGGTGTAGTGTGGAGGTACTTAGCGACAAGCTCGGCAGAGATATTAACCTCGGCTGTGACCTTTTTACCACGAACGCTGCGCAAGGTTTGAGTATTGGCTTTTTTATCGCCTGACAAGTTGCCATCTAGGAAAGCATGATCGGGCTTAACTGGCGTATTTTCTATGATGTACTCAAAAACTGCATTGGTGGCGATGGTCACCATGTTTTGACCAGAAGCATCACCAGTTAGAAATTCAAACACCAAGTAAACATGGTTACCTTCGATGTTGATATTGATGTCGGTCAGCTTGCCGTGTGATGTTGTTGATTCAGCCAAGGTTTTAAATTGGTCATACTGGGTCACAGCCCAAGCCACAAATTGTCCGGCTTCAACTAATCCTTGGAATGCGAAACCAGGAGTACGTGTGACACCTTCATTGAGCAACATTGCACTTGCGCCACCACAGGCCGTAATCAGCTTAGAACCACGATTGTAAGACGCAACAAGCGCTGCTTCTGTAGTTGCGAGTGGGACGAGGTAATCGCCCGTAGCAAATAGGCCATTGACTCTTAAAGGGCCAGATATTCCCACAGGGACTTTAACGGTACCAATAAAGTGCTCAATGTTTTTCTCATAAGCTTGGATCTGACTTTGTGTATGAGGGTCGAGGAGCTCTTGTTGAGAATCTGAATTGTCGAGAGCTGTCCAGCGACGTGCTAGATTTTTTTCTGTCAGATAGGGGCTAGGAGTCAGCTTATTTACGGGCTTTTCAAAATGAGGCTGAAGCTTTTTTTCTAATGCGTCTGCGGAGATGTCGCCTCCTAAAATAGAAACATAGTCACGGCGATGCAGATTTAGTTTTGGCATAAATAGTATGAAGTAAAGTTTGTGCAGCAAAATTGGTTTGCGCTGATTCTACCGAGTAATAAACCAGAAACAAGCGCCTGATATAATGAGTTACAGTTTGTATGGGTTTAGCAGCAATTTGTTCGCCTAAGCAAGACAACTTCGTCAAAAAATGCTCACTATTAGATTGAACTAGATATGGATATCGAGAAGGCTGCCGATGGCTTCGTTTTGACGATCAATCACACTCGCACCAACGCGGTTGTAACTTGCGCTTTGAGTCAGTTTGATGAGTGCATCAGTTGAGGATGGAGATGGTTCCGGTTCTTTCTCTTTAAACGAAATGGATTGTTCAGGTTCTATTTGGTTAAAGCTGAAATCGCTGGTTTGGAAAGCGTCATCGGATTCTAGAGAGTGTTTGGAGGCTTGGTTGAGCTCGATTGCGGCTTCTTCAGCCATGTTGGTTGACTGCTGAATAATGGCGTAACCAGATTGAATACCAGATATCGACATAGCAGAACCTTTTATTGACGTATTGAATGAGTCTAGGCGGACGATATTTTGAGCGCAATGGTGAACAGGTGAAATTTACTGTGAAACGGTGAACTTAAGCTAAAATAGTGATGTCTGTCTATTAATTAAACAGGTCATTCAGTGCGTTTAACTCTTCATCAGTCAGCAGAGAAGGCTGGTCCGTTTCAAGGTTGCCGTCGATTTCACCTTGAAGTGCTTTCAATTGCTGTGGGCTAAGAAGCTGTATTTGCTGCTTAAATACTTCAAATTGCTGTGTATTCATAATGTGACCTTTGTTCAAATCCATATGCTCTATAGAGCATAGCCTACTGATTCAGGAAATCAAACAAGATTAAGTGAATATTAAATGAAGTTTGAAGTTTCCTAAAACTAAGACAACTATAAATTTCTGTGGTCGTTTTTTGTCCGAGAAATGTTAGGCAAAGTTATGGTTGGGTCAATCAAAGTCAGAGAATTCCTACAATGTAAAAATCCCCGCATCCCTTGTGGTGCAAGGGTAGGCAAGTAATTGCTCTACCCAATTGGGGGTATAGATAGAACAATGTACAAAAACATTTAATGATCAAAAGGTGAGCGGTTGGCGGTATCTTTTTGTTTTTACAGTATTTTGTTTGTTGCTCAAGAAGCTTCTGTTTCAAACGGCTTATCTATCTTTACCTTAACCGCAAACTTGGTCGCTAAGGTATGCAATTCTGGAAGCATTCGATAGATCAAATGCAGCTGTTGTAGAACCATTCTGACAGAACTCTCGTCCTCTTCTCGCCATTCACTCAAACGTTTATCCAGTTCAGGGTCGTAAGCGTTTTTTACTTCACACTGTTCTTGGTGGGAGTAGAGTTGATCATTTAGAGCGTCGAGATGTTCGTGTATTACTCTGTGTGCATCTAACACAAGTTTGTGTGTTGCTTCATCATCGATACGTGTTCTGTGAGCACCTAAAGCAGAGATATAACTGAGTAGTGCATGATTAAGTGTTAGGAATCGAAAACTATCATCTTCAGAGGTGCGGTACTTACCCGGTTCAACCAGCATGCTACTGATGGCCGCAGTCAGGTTGGCATCGTTATTGTGTGCACTGCGGCGCGCAATACGGTAATTAAGGGTGTCTTTTTTACCTACACGATACTGGCCAATGATCTGAGCGAGATAGTTCTTATTGGAATCGAGCGCATCTGCCATTACTTTGTGCAATCGCTTTGATTGCCAATCAGGCAACACGTAAATGACAGCAAGTACGGCGAGGGCACAACCGATAAAGGTATCCGCTAGTCTTGGCAACACCACCGCGTAGCCTTCCCCTAATTGGTTAAAGCAGAAGAGTACAAGCAGCGTGATAAAGCCGGTCGCGAACCCGTAGTTATTGATTCTGAATGCAAAGAACATCACGCCACTGATCACAATGAAAACTAACTGGCTCTCTTGAGACGGGAAGAAGGTCAGTAGTGGTACGCCAATCAACAAGCCTGCGACGGTGCCAATGACACGAGCCGTCAGCTTTTGTCGTGTTGCACTGTAGTTTGGCTGGCATACAAACAGCGTCGTCAGCAAAATCCAATAGCCACGCTCTATGTCAAAACCTTGAATGATCCCGTAGCCGAGCGTCAATGTGATTGCCATACGAATTGCATGACGAAACAGCATCGAGTCGGTATTCAGGTTGGCTTTGATCTTGTGCCACATTGCCGTCAAAGTATGAGGGTTGGTATCGTCCAATACGTCTTCTTCCAACTTTTCCGCATCCGGGTTACTGATATTCGAGAGCTGCTTTTCGACGGTAGCTAGGTTATTGAATAAGTAATCCAATTGGTTGAGCAGTGATTTCCACTCGGGCTTGTTCTGTTGGTTAAGATGGTTAAGCGAAGACATTAACTCATCAAGTGCTAATACAGACTTATCGCCATGTTGGTATTCAGCTCCGACTTTCAATGAGCTCGCCACTTCTTTACAGGCTGTGGCTTGGGCTTCTAGTAGATACTTGAATCGAAACAACACATCAGAGCGTTCAAAGTGCTTTGCCAGCTCTTGATAGCGGTAGTGGGTAGAGCTCACGCGTTCATGAATGTCTTGTGCGATGAAATAGGTGTTTAGGAATCGGTCACTCGGACCATCAATGTGCCCGCGCTTAGATCGGTTAAGCAGTGTTGCTTTACACATGTTGAGTGCATTAACGGTACTGGCGTTTAACTTAGCTTCAATAATGCGATGTGG
Organism: Vibrio sp. SG41-7; assembly: GCF_014164465.1. Classification (NCBI taxonomy): domain Bacteria; kingdom Pseudomonadati; phylum Pseudomonadota; class Gammaproteobacteria; order Vibrionales; family Vibrionaceae; genus Vibrio; species Vibrio sp. SG41-7. The sequence goes on from NZ_JACJFF010000041.1 coordinate 11,061, forward strand.
CTGAGGAATAAGGTCAGATACAGGGTAGAAGAGTTCCGCTTTTGAGCCGATGTAATTGCCGATTTGATCGAATACCGTCGCTAGGTTTTGCTGTACGGGCTGCATCGGCCAAACAATCTGCCAAATCATCGACATGAAGTAGTACCAAGCGGCGCCGGTTAAAAGTAGAAGCGGTTGAAACCAAAGGTTGGTGCTCTCATGGGCACCGAGCATGGTATAGATAGCAACAAGCAGCGAACCAAACGCGATACTGGCGTATTTAGGGCCAATTGCACCGAGTATAATAAAAGAGAAGGTTGAAACGAAAAGCCCTATCGCGAACAGCCAAGGTGTATCGAACAGGATCTCGATAGAGAAAGCGGCTACAGCGAAACAGATAAAGGTCAATGTGAGTGCTTTGAGACGGCCAGTAAAACTGTCATCACTTTCAGCAAGAGCCGCAGCAATAACACCTAAGATCAAAGGTGTGATGAGTGTGTTTTGTCCATAATACCAAGCAGGAACTACAACACCGAGTAGAGTGATGAGAATTAATACGCTGTAATTTATGGTTTTATTCGCCCAATAGAGGCGCAATTTGGCTGAGAAGTCCACAGTCGCTCACTTGACACACTAAAACCATAATCCTAACAGAAATCAAGCACAAGAATTTGATACTTATCCATAATTGCCCCTAGATGGTCATGAAAGCATCGATAAGATGTGAGACATTATTAATTCTCACAGCATCATGATATAAATTCAATATTCCCAATTAGAGAGCACACTCCAATGCAGCTAAGCGCTAACAAGACTGCACAGTTTTTTATTCAAAATGAATATCATCAAGTCGAACTTGATGGTCCACGCCTGCTGTTATCTTCAGTAGGCAGTGAAGAACGAATCCCGTTTACTATTTGGAGTGGCAAGATCGCGATAAAACGCGGATTGTTTTGGGGATCGTTACAGTTCTTTGCTAATCAACAAGATGGCAAACAGCGAAGCTGGTTAGTACAAGGCCTACCTTGGGAACAATGCCGTCAATTTGCACGCACATCGGTTGCTGCTTATCAGAAGTGGCATGATACACAATGTGAACAATTGGCTGAACACGTTCCTCAATGGGAAGCTGAATTGACACGTCTTGAGCAACTTCCAGCTTTCCTAGCGCATTCTAAAGTTAAGACTTGGGTCGACATGGTTAACTCAAGTTTAGAAAACATGACGATGACTTTAGAAGAAGCGGCGCAGCGTATGCCAAACCGCATTGCTCGAATGCAGCCATGGTTGTCTGAGACGGAAATTAAGCAAGCCGAAAGAAATCAGCAGTGGTTAGAAACAGAAAGACAAAACTGGGAAGTATTGTTTGCTCAATGTGAATCGTCACCACTCAATTTATCTCAACAATATGCGGTCTTGATGAATGATGATCACAACCTTATTTTAGCGGGCGCTGGCTCGGGTAAAACCAGTGTTCTTACAGCTCGCGTCGCGTATTTACTGCAAAGCCATCAAGCTCAAGCTGAAGAGTTGTTATTGCTCGCATTTGGTCGCGAAGCAGCAGAAGAGATGAAACAGCGCCTTAACAGCAAAATTGGTTTATCAGCAGAGAAGGTGCAAGTGAGTACTTTCCACCAGTTGGGTTTAAAGATCCTTAATCAAGTTGAACCTGAACGTGTGGTTATCTCTCCGTTAGCGCTCGATGACAATCAACGACAAGCATGGTGTATTGATTGGTTGAAAAAGCACTGGATGACGCCGACCAACTTCAAACGTTGGCAAAAGCACCTGTCTAAATGGCCAATCGCTTATTTAACAGGTGATGACGAACTTGGTAGCCATGTTTCAAACCTCAAGTTGATTGGTTGGCTTGAAAAGCAGCTTGAGCAGTTGAATGCATCGGGTTTATCGAAGAAGGAAGTGCAGCAGCAGTTGATTGATCATAGAGACTACACGCGTCTCAACAGCGAGCTTTCACTGTGCTGGCCATGCGTGACAGCATGGCAAAAAGAACTGAAAGAACAGAATCATATCGACTTCTCAATCATGATCAGCCGAGCCACTCAGTATGTCGAAAAGGGCAAGTTTATCTCGCCTTGGAAGTTCATCATGATCGATGAGTATCAAGACATCTCGCCAGATCGTCTTGCCTTGGTTGAGGCGCTGTGCAATCAGTCGAAAGCGCAACACCAAGCTTCTATTTTTGCGGTAGGTGATGATTGGCAGTCGATTTACCAGTTTGCGGGCGCAGATGTTGATTTGACGACGGGCTTTAAGGATCGTTTTGAAAGCTCGACCATTCATCACCTAGATACGACTTACCGCTTTAACAATCAGTTAGGTGCAGTTGCCAATCGTTTTGTGCAGGAAAACCCGATTCAGATTCCGAAAGAACTGAACAGCTTCAAGCAACAGAAACAGAAGGCGGTGTACAGTGCGCCAAGCAAAGAAGTTGAGAAGATCCTCGACCAATTGAACCGCCAATCTAAAGGCAAAGCCAACAAGTCTGTGCTGCTACTTGGACGTAATCATTACCACAAACCAGAATTGCTAGAAGATTGGAAAAAAATCTTCACCTCCATTGATATCAAATTCATGACTTGCCACGGCAGTAAAGGTAAAGAGGCGGACTTTGTGATTATTCTTTGTGTTGACGAAGGACAGTTCCCGACGAAGAAGAAACAACTGCATATTGATGGCGCATTGACCGAATCATCAGACGCGTTCCCATATGCGGAAGAGCGTCGTTTGTTTTACGTGGCAATGACGCGAGCAAAAGAGAAAGTATGGATTACGCACAGTGGCGACGGATCTGGCTTTGTGCAAGAGCTGCATGGCTCTGATTACCCTGTCGTTCGTAAAAAGTGATGTCACTTGGTGTAATTGTCTAAGATTAGATCTTCAAGCACGCTCTCTATGCTCATTAGGGCGTAAGCTATTATCATTAGCGTGCTAGCTATTCTAATTATGGCGTAAGATATTATCATTAGGAAAAAGGCATAAAGCAGAAGGAATCCGCTATGGAACACGGCTCTATTAACTACATTGAATTTGCTGCGAAAGATATCGCTGCAACTAAGGCGTTTTTCAGCCAAGTGTTTGGTTGGAGCTTTGAAGACTATGGCCCTGAGTATTCTGCTTTCGAAGGTAAAGGCTTAATGGGTGGGTTCTATTTAGCGGATCTGGCGTCGAATGCTGAAAGTGGCGCAGCGCTAATGGTGTTCTATAGCGAAGATCTTGAGCAAACCGAGCGTGATGTGATTGATGCTGGTGGCGAGGTAAATCGTGAGATATTTAGTTTCCCCGGTGGCAGACGTTTCCACTTTAGAGAGCCAAGTGGCAACGAAATGGCGGTATGGAGTGACAAGTAGCGAGTTAAGACTCTGGTAAACAAAAAGCCTGCGATAAAATGCAGGCTTTTTAGTCTGTTCAGTAGAGATCTCATTTAACGTGCGATTAAGTTCGCTCAGCTAGGTACGCTTCGTAGTCTGGGATCTCAATGATCACTTCTTCTTCAAGCAGTGAAGAGTTAAATAGGAAGTTAGCGGTAGCACGGTTGGTTGCCACTGGAATGTTCCAAACACTTGCGATACGAAGCAGTGCTTTTACATCTGGGTCATGTGGTACGGCATTCAGTGGATCCCAGAAGAAAATCATCATATCGATCTTGCCTTCAGAGATAAGCGCACCAAGTTGTTGGTCACCGCCCATTGGGCCGCTGATCATGCTCTTAATTGCTAGGCCTGTTTCTTTACTTAGTAGAGAACCCGTTGTGCCCGTAGCATAAAGGAAGTGCTTTTGTAGTTTTTCTTTGTTCTCTTTGACCCATCTAAGTAGCTCAGGTTTGAAATGGTCATGAGCGACCAAAGCGATATTCTTATGCGTTGGCATAGTACGCGTCGTTTTTTGCATGAATGTTCCCTAAATGATTGTTTCGTTTTTATTGTTTTGAGTTCTTCAGCCAATATAGCACTAAGGATTCACACTGAATACCGGACGAAACTCAGAAGGTGACAATGAGTCGGCGATAATTTGATCTTTGAGTGTTGCCGGTGTCAGTGCTTCAATCATGGGTGCACTGTGTTCTTCATAAGGTTGACCGCGTAAGTAACTGGTGGCTTGTTTTACCGATAAGCGACCTTGCTCAACCATTTTATCTGTTGGTGCAAAAAGCACCTTGTTACGAAGCAAACCGCGGTAGGTTCCGTGACTTAGGTAACTTGAAATTAATCCAATTTCTTTGGTTTTACCTGCTGCTCTCAGCTCACTTATCGCAGCTTCAATCGCGACTGCGCTTCCGACAATATATTGAATCTCCGGCTGCTCGATGACTTGTTGTACCAAGTTTCTTTGCAGTTCTTTATCGTTGTCTGCCCAATAGCTTATCGCAATTTTGATATCGCTCGATTTGATTGCATCATAAAACCCAAGAGCTACAGGCTTAGTACCGCCACTTGATTGTGGGCCAAGTAACAAGGCGATAGGTGTTTCGCCTGATCCTTTCGGATGTCGTTTCGACAAAAACTCTCCAACTTGAAATCCCATTTGATACCAGTCGACACCGACCGTGCCTTTCAATACCTTCTGTTGTTCTTCATTGACGGTTAACTCATTAACAGTAGCAAACACAGGGGTAGAGCCAACCCAATCCGTAAGATTGTCATGGTAAGCATCGGGTGAAACCGTGCCTAAAATAATGGCATCGGCTCCCCATTGTGTGCAAAGCACCAGCTGTGAGGCTTGTTTACCAATGTTTGGGTATCCGCCGGCTTCTAATACTCTTAGTTCAACTTGCTGCTTTTCTGCTTCAGAGACCATGCCGTAGTTAACAGACAACCAGTAAGAATCCTTTAGGTGCGGATAAATGGCACAAATTTTCTCTTTATGTGATGTGGCTTCGGCAGGTTTTATTGGGCTCAAAGGCTCGCTAGCACTCGCGACAGAGGTTACTGAGGCCAGTAGTGAGAGAATGATTTTTGAAGCTAAAGGTCTAGATAGCATGAATTGCCGTTTTATTGGTTTTAGATAAGAAACACTGCAAAATATAGCGTATTCTGCATGGGTAAAGAAGAACGTTTTAAGGTTTAAAGTTTATGTTGTTAGCCTCAGCGAGTATTGGACGCAAGCTACTGGCCTCATTCTTAGTGATGGCACTGTTGGTTCTATTGTCTGCATTGATCGGTGTTTCTGGTTTTAGCTTTGTAGCAAAAACGGAAAGAAACGTCGTCGATTCAGCGCTTCCTGCCATGATCGAAGCTCGTCAAGTTTCTGAGTTGAGTAACCGTATTATTTCGTCGGTACAAACGCTTTCTAATGCGAGAAACGAGGCCGAACGAAAAGAGGCTGGCACTGTGTTGTTTGGCCAGCTTGAAGCACTTCTTCAACATATCAAAGAGCTTGGTGTCGACAGTTTTGATTCCCAACTTCTCAATAAACTCGAAAACAATGTTCAAAGCGTTATTAACACACTGGCTGAACTGGGTGTCTCGGTCGAACGTAAGCTTTGGTTAAGCAAGGAATTGACGTCTCGTGTTGAAGAGATGCGCTTACTTGCCGAAGAGTTAGAGCAGCTCACGCGAACCCAAGTGCTGAATACTGCCACCATTGCGGTTGCTAACGTAACGCACATCTACGACCTGCTAGAAACCAAAGAAACCGATAGAGCCTACCAAGCCTTAGACGCACTTGTTGAAGTTGATCTTGATTTGTCTGAACGTCTGCACGAATTGCATTTGTTGGCGTTCAAGATGCTCAATCAAATTGAAGAAACGCAAACCGTCACCAACGTTGAACGTATTCATCAAATCCAGTCTGAATTCGAATCTAACCTAAGAATCATGGCGCGCCGCGTTAAAGCGGTCGAAGATCCGACTCGTTCAGCGCAGATGTCTCAGTTGCTTGAAGAGTTGAGAAAACGCCAGGTCGTGTTCGATATCTCGCTAGAACAATATGAGAACACCAAAAAGTCAGAGTTTCTGATGCAAAATACGTTGGAGCTGTTCTCTCAGCTGAATACAACGGTTAACCAACTGGTTGATGATTCAAACCGAAGCACAAAAAAAGCGGTTGATGAGCTGACTAGCACGCTGAATCTGGCTCAATGGTCGCTGTCTGTGATTTCGGTTATTGGTTTGGTTATCGTCGCATTTATCGTTTGGCGAGTGGTTTATATCTCGGTTGTTAAACGCCTTACTGAATACTCATCTGCCTTGATGTCTATCGCACAAGGTCGCCTGAATATTGATATCTCGGTTAAGGGTAATGATGAGTTGGCTCATATGGGCGAGGCAATCATTACCGCCAGAAACACCGCGCAAGCACTACAAGTGGTCGCGGTTGGCGAAGCTAAGGCAAAACGTGAGCTAGAAGAGCACAAAGAGCACTTAGAAGAGTTAGTAACAGACCGAACCTATCAACTGCAAAAGACCAATGAGAAGTTGAATGTCGAGGTGGGTAACCACGCTAAAGCTCGCAATGCCGCAGAACAAGCAAGCCGTGCCAAGTCAGCTTTCCTCGCGACGATGAGCCATGAAATACGAACGCCGATGAACGGTGTATTAGGTACGGCTCGATTGCTTAAAGATACTGGTTTAGACCCGCTGCAATCAGGTTATGCGGACATCATTAACCGCAGTGGTAAGAATCTACTCGCTATTTTGAATGACGTGCTGGACTATTCAAAGATAGAAGCGGGACATCTTGAAATACGCGCGGCTTCTTTCGACCTTTACCAGATGGTTCAAGATACCTATCAGTTAATGGAAGGGCGCGCTGCTGAGAAGAAGCTTAACTTTGATTTTCATATCGAAAGTGATGTTCAACGCTATTGGCGTGGTGATGTCACTCGAATCAGCCAAATATTGAATAACTTGGTCGGTAACGCGATTAAGTTTACTGAAAGTGGCTCGGTCGATATCTTTATCAGCTTAGATATCGAAGATGAAAATCGAGTGATGTTTGAAGTGTCAGATACCGGTGTCGGTATTGATGCAAGTGAACAGGCGTGTTTGTTTGATGCCTTTACCCAAACCGATAGCGGCCGCAACAAAACCGGTGGCACAGGGCTTGGATTGGCGATCAGTAAAAGTATCATGTTGGCAATGAATGGGGATATTGGCGTTCATTCGGAAGAAGGCGAGGGCAGTCAGTTTTGGTTCTCATTGCCACTTGAAGTAGGTGAGAAAATTGAAACGAAAGCAACGGTCATTGAAGCTTGTATCCGAGCGAAGGTACTTCTGATTGAAGACAACCCTGTGAACTGTATTGTTGCCGAGGGCTTTTTGAATAACCTGGGCCACGATGTTGTGATAGCGACAACGGGACAAGAAGCGAGAGCCATATTCAGTGAGCAAGAGTTTGATATTGCGCTGGTGGATATCAACTTACCAGATTGCGATGGCGTCGAGTTAATTCAACAGCTCAAAGACGATGCGCTTCAGCATGAGCATGAAGAAAACGTAACACGCAAAGTACCACCAATGATCGCAGTATCGGCTCACGTGTTTAACGAGGAAGTGGAAAGCTACTTGTCGTCTGGCTTTGATGGTTTCTTGCCTAAGCCGCTAGAAAAAGAGGCACTTTCTCAGCTCATTGTGACACAGCTTGATGGCAAGGCTTTGTTATTGCCACAACCTGATCCTAACGATTCTATATGCAGTCAAAACAACCAACCTCAACGTAATAAAGGCAACGAGTTGTACTCATCTCAGATGGCGAGCGTCGTCTCTGATCTAGCCATCAAGGCTTCGCAAACTGAAGACGAAGGAGAGATTCCTGTGAAATTGATTGATTCCAATGTCATCAAAGGTGACTTGTCCATTCTTGGCTTAGAAAAGATGAAGCAGATTGTGGGACTATTTGAAGAGAGTAGCCGCGTAACTTTAAGCGAAATGGTCGAGGCGAGTGATTCGAACAATGGACGTGAGGTGAAATCTCTCGCTCATAAACTGAAAGGTTCCGCGGGCAGTTTAGGTTTGTTGCAACTTTTCAATGCTTGCCAAGTGATAGAGGCGAGCAGCGATCCATTAGGTGAATACCGAGGCAAAGATAGCGAGTTGTCGAAGTTGGTTCAAGAGTCGCTTGAGGCGTTGGAAGAGCAGTTATAAAAACAAACCTTAGGTTGCTACAGAAACGTATCGTGAGCTAGAAACCAAAAGTAACAACATAAAAAGCAGCCAATTTCTTCATTTTGTATGAAAGAATTGGCTGCTTTTTCGTTATAGGACTTGGTTAAATACAATTTTCGTTGATTCGCTTTAAATCATCTTGATATGTCCTGCAGCTTTGATCCTAACGTGAACCATATTGCCTTGTAGGTAGCTTAATGGAATCTCACTGCGTTCTATGATCGCGACATTATCGCGGCATGCGCCAGCTTCAATCGCCAGCTGTTTTGATTGTTCTTCCAAGCGCTTTAAGGTTTCTTCACGAGAAGCGGGATCAATCGGGACAATCTTATCGAATTGACCAGATATTTCACCCAACGCAACACCAATCGCATTCGCTACTTCAAAGTGCTCAGGGCGAACCACTTGGCTTACACCTTCAAAATGATCTGGGAATAGGGCACTGCCGCCACCAACCATGATTACGGGTACACTCGCTGCAGAGGTCTTCATCTTATCGATGCCTTCTTCAACATCCGTTACCATTTGTTGGTAAACCTTGCTTGCTTGTTCGGCCGAAACACCAATCTCATCACTCAGTTGATGTTCTGCCTGCCACTGCATTTGACCTGTTTTGAGTGCAATATCGGTGAGCGTAAGTTCATCACCGCCAAAGCTACGCGCCGTTTGCGTTAAGGTATGGCCAACACTTTCTGGGCCAAGTTCTATACGCTGTTGTGCAAAGCGAACCTTGGTACCACCACCAATGGCTAACGCCAAAATATCAGGCATACGGAAGTTGGTTCTCACTTCGCCGATCTCTACTGCTAAGCTCGATTCTCTTGGGTAACCGTGAGTCAGCACGCCGATATCAGATGTAGTACCGCCCACATCGACCACAATCGCGTCTTTTAGCTTGGTGAGATGACTGGCTCCACGAATCGAGTTCGTTGGCCCACAAGCCACGGTGAGAATCGGGTACATCAATGCGAATTGCTGCGACATCAGTGTGCCGTCGTTCTGACCGAAATAAGGCGTGGTGTGGATTTCATGATTGATAAGTGCATTACAAAAGCCGTCAACGAATCGTTTTGCTGTACCTTGCAGAGCCGCATTGAGGATAGTGGCGTTCTCGCGTTCTAAAAGCCCTAAGCTGCCCACTTTATGGGAAAACGATAGGTTCACGCCCGGCAGCTCTTGTTGAATCCACTCTGCAGCTTGAAGCTCTTGGTCGCCGTTGACGGGAGAGAACACACCGCAGATAGCAATGGAATCCACTTGGCCTTTCATTTTCTGGCAAAGCTCGCGGATTTCAGTTTCCTGAATATCGGCAATCAACTGGCCGTCATATTCATAGCCGCCGTGTGCTTGGTAGAAGTGCCCACCAAGCATTGTTTGCCAAGCTTCGCTCCAACCACAGAGTGGCGGAACACTATCGCCACTTGGAAGCGCTAAACGGATCATCCCGACTCTATCTAAGCCTTTTCGTTCAACAATTGCGTTGGTGCATTGAGTCGTGCCAAGCATCGCATGTTTCACTTGCTGACCATCAATGTTTGCTTGGTTTAATAGCGCAGTTATCGCGTTATGAATGCCGGTTGAAATGTCGTGTGTGGTTGCGGTTTTCACCTTAGCAATCACATTTAGATCTGCGTCGAGCAACACACCATCGGTATTAGTGCCACCAACGTCAATGCCAAGGCGGCAGTAATCAAGCGTAATGTTTGTCATGCTACTACCTCTTCAATGCAGACTTTAATTGTTCAATGGTTTGATACTCGACGGTGTAGTCAAAGTAACCCGGGCCCGCGACTTCAATACCTTTGTCAGTGCGCCATTTTGGGTCGCAAGGGTAGGCGATAAGGTCAATGCGCTGCCCGTAACGAAGTTGTTCGGTTGTGATTGGCTTGCCGGTTTCATGATCCAAGATCGAAATAAGATCCGGTGTTGATGCCAAAAGGTTATCTTGATTCATGTCGGCGCGGCTTGTGCCTTTGTGCGCCAGAAGCAATTCGTTTTGGAACTGCACGAACACATTATCTACGCCGGTATCTTCGAACTGAGCCAGCTTTTCAATCACGACACCGCCTGTTGCAAAGCCACCATCAGTTTCACGTTGAATATCTACAATCTTGCCACTGATGATGGTATGACCGCCGACAATGTCTAAGACGGCCTGTGTGCCACTCTGATTGTTGTCGTTCGCCAGCCTTATCGCCTCACCAATCTTCATCGCTTGGGTCAGTGTTGCGGGCAGTGCGCTGCGTTTTAGGTTCTTACCGTTCATTGGGTAATCGCACATTGCTGCAGAACCACCCATCTGTTCGGTAATTGGTCTCGCAAACTTTTCAGACCAAATACCGTCAATTGGGTAAAGTGTGACGACATTGCCACGCTCATCGGCCAATGTGTTTGGTGCAGAAGGGAGACCATCAAGAAAGAAGGTCACCATCTGAGCTTCTGGGAACGCACGTCCCATCGCATCACAATCGATCACAGGAATGTTCTTTTGCGCTGCAACGAGAATCGGAATTAGCGAGTTGAAGCCGCCTACTTCGATAGGAAACGTTGCCGCCACTTCAGTGCCGAGTGCTTTTTCCATTGCTTCGAAAGCAATCAACATTTGATCTTTCGAATTGAGTTTCTCTACTGCGACGGTTGGTGCGCCAATCATTGAAGAGGGCACGGTCATCCAATCGTCTTGCACGTCTTCTAGAGGAATCATGCGTACAGGGTGCTTTGCCGTTGCAATGGCTACTTTCGCCATCAAGGCACCGCTGTATGGGTCACCGCCGCCGCCAGTACCTAATACCGTCGCACCAAGCGCGATATCATCAATCATTTGTTCAGTAATAATCACAACTACTATTCCTTATCACTTGAAGGAGAAAGCTTCATTAGGGCGAGGTAAATACCGCCAGCTGCAAGAATGCCGTCTAACGCCGAGATGCTGGTGAACGAAAACAGGTTGAAAAACTCTGGCGCGGTACAAGCGCTGAATGCAGTACCAAATGCCCAAGAAGCCAAGCCTCTAAACATCCAAGCTGGAACTTGCTGGATGTTCTCAAAGCTCATTTTTGTCGAATCTAAAACATAATATTGAACGATGTAGACACCTGCCGCAGGCGCAATGGTTACGCTGAGGAGCATTAAGAAATCAGTAAATTTGTTCACCATGCCGAGCTGAGCAATGCCAATACCGACGATGGTCATGACCACAATCAGAACAGGGCGCGGAATCTTCGGTAGAACCATCGACATGCATAAGCCGCCAGAGGTCAGGTTGCTACTGTTGGTGGTCCACTGTGCGAACACCAGTACGATAATGGCCGCCATGCCTAAACCTAGGGTAAAGAAGACTTCTACTAGGTCGTCGGTGCCTGTCATTTTGGTCAGGATCAACGCGATAAGAATAATGGCACTGTTGCCGACGAGGAAACCGATACCCGCTCCTAGAATCGCATCACGACGTGTTTTGGCGTAGCGAGCAATATCAGGCGCGGCAACCGCTGCAAGAATCCAGATAGACATAACAAAAGAGATGGCTTGGCCTAGTGTCAAAGGATCTTCAATGGTGGGTGCTGCGCCACCTTGATAATCAGCGGCCATAAACAAACCGATGGTAATCAGCGTCACCATCAAAGGCACTGAATAGGTACTGAGTTTGCCTAAAGCACGAACGCCATAGATAGCCGTCATCATCATTAACACACTGCCGCCAATAAGAGCGGTGAGGTGTGAAATTATGATGTCGTATTTCGCCAGTGCATCGACCATGATGAAAGCGAAGAAGTCAGCCTGAAATGCGAACCAACCAACTAATGAGATGCCGTTGATGAAACCAAGAATCTTACCACCGTTACGGCCAAATACCGCGCTGCTCACCAGCGGGGTAGACACGCCAGCTTGAAAGCCAATGTTGGCACACAGCATCGCGATGATCGCCAATAAGCCTGAACCAATAAACGTGGCAAGCAGTGCGTCTTCAAAACCAATACCGCTGCTTAGGATCGAGCCGAGAAACAATCCCGAAATATCGATGCCGATAGCCAACCAAATAAGGCTGATAACCCACCAAGATCGTTTGGCCTTCTCGGGAACGGGTTCCAATTCGAAGTCATCTATTTTTTTGTGGCTGTGTGTTGCTTCGGGTTTATTCACGTAAGCTTCTGCCGCCATAGTGCCATCCATGCATTGTTATTCCATAAGTGTGAATAAAGCATACTGATGTATTTATTGTTAATAAATGAATATAATCAGATGTAAACATAACAAAAAACAAATGTGAGTGGAAAGGTGAATTCAAACAATAAGTTAGATAAAAGAGACCTGCGAAGATTAGAGCTTTTTTGTGAAATTGTTGAGCAAGGAGGCATCAATCAGGCGGTCGCCAGCACTGGTATTAGCCAGCCTGTGCTGAGTAATCAGCTTATTGCCTTGGAAAAAAGCTTAGAATTAACATTATGCCAACGTGGAAGAAGGGGTTTTAAGCTGACTCACGAAGGTGAGCAAGTGTATAAATATGCGAACCAATTGAAATCGACCTTAACCGATTTCGCTTACAAGTTACGAGGTGTACAGACTGAACTCTCTGGGCACGTGCGAATTGGATGCTTGGATAACACCGTCACTTTGCCCTATAACCCACTTCCTAAAGCGATCGAGACGTTTTACCAACGCAGTAACAGTGTTGAGGTGAGTGTTGATGTCGGCGATTTCACCCAGTTGAATGAGAAGTTAGCAAAGAACCAGATTGATATGATGATAGTGGTTCTAGGGTCACATCAAAAATCAGCGTTTCAACATAAATACCCACTGTTTGAAGAGCACAGTTATCTGTATGCGCGCAAAGATCTGGCTGAGAAGATCATGGACAAGGATTTCTCATTGGATGGCTGTCGCATCAACATGGGCGGCTATGCCAAAGACGAGATGTTCCGATTACTAAATATTGAGCAGTACGATTCCGTAAAGCCTTTTGATGGTTGGCATGTTGAATCGGGCGTGATTCTAACCTTGGCGGGTACACACCTGAGTTTCTTGCCTTCTCACTTAATCGACCGTGGCCATTATGACCAAGCCTTAATTCCGCTTCAGCCCGAGAAGTGGAGCCTTAAGAGTCAGTTTTATGTGGTGTTGAAGCAACCTGTAGATTCCCTTTCTCCCGCCGCGCGTGCGTTTTTTGATGAGCTACACCAACCGGAAACACTGGATTCAATTTAGAGATCTCTTGGTTGCTCTATGGTACTTGAGATACTTTCTTCATATACAAAAAATCCTCTGCCAAGACAGAGGATATTTTGCTTTTATGGTCTATGAGTGAGAACTAACGGTTCTCAAATCGGTTGTAATCCAACAAGCCGAACTCGATCGGTTGGTCTTGTTGATACCAACGATGTACGCGATCACTGAACGGCCAGAACTCGTTAGAACTGCGTCGTACCGCAAACTTATCAAGCAGCGCCACGTAGTCTTCTTTTGTGTTCAAACTTTGCAGCGTTTTCACCAGAGTCGGTATCTCGCTCTCGGTTAAAGACAGGTAGGCGGCAGGGTAGCTACCGACAACGCCTCGTACGAGCGTTAAGTCATCATTGGCGTAATCGCGATTACCTTCTTCATTAAACAAGCTAGAAATGTTGCTGTGCGCGTTATTGTGAATCATGGTGAACAATTGCTCTTCGCCATTTTCGCCTTCAATCATGATCATCACTAATTGAGGCACATGACGCAGGCCTTCTCCCTTAATCAAATTCACTTGATTAAGCAGTGTTTCATTCTTTTTACCAAAACCTGTTTCAACAATCTTAAAGCGATTATCGAGGACAGGCGCGAGCTTATCTTTGATCATATTGAGCAGTTCACGCTTAGGATCGGCCGTTTTGTAAACCACACTTGTTGGTTGGTCGAAAGGGGCGATATTGCGTTGCAAGTAATCGCTCAGTTGTGCGCTTTGGTTCTGGTACCAGCTAGAGTGTTCAATGTGGCGAACGTCTTTAGGAAGAAGGGTTAAGAAGTTACTCTCACCTTCAAGACGCAAGAAGTCCATGAACATGCGTGTAATCAGTTGGTGGCCAAAGTTACCGTAAACATCGAAGCCTGCAACGAGAAGATAGTGAATACGCTCTAGAAGAGCATAATCAAGAATCCACGCAGTCTTAGGTTGAGTGCCAACTAACCCTTGTACAACAGAGGCGCTATCGAAGTGCCTAAAGACGGTGAGAGCAGCATTTGGGTTGATGCCGTCGCCATCCCAAATGATGCTAGTGTCTAGGTTTACGCCACTCTCGAACCATTGGTTGGTGAAGTCTGATTTCGCGTTTAGGTATCGCGCTTGTTGCTTCGCGTATCTTACCCAGTTGGTCACAGGTACGGTGTTACTTTTCAGCTCGCTAGGCAGCTTTAAGTTCTTCTTTTGGCTCGCATAGAAGGCGTTAATTTCCGGAACATCGGCTTTCTCTGGGTCGATGAAGAAAACCCAAAAACGGTCGTTAATTACGTTCAAGGCAAGTTGACCACGACACACCGGACCTTTGATATAGGCCATGATGGTGTTTTGCGCGTTATCTAACATGAAGTTGAAGCGCGAGTTTACTGGCAGCGCTTCAAATGATGTCATTGGGTTAGCAGAAACATCGATGTCGTAACTAGGAAGTTGTTTTACTGCGTAATTGACGTCGACAAACCAGGTATTCCACTTTTGTAGACGCTCTTTATTAAGTGCGAAAGGCATATGCGTTTTGTCGACGATGGTGCCTTGCTCTGGAATCAGACGATAGTAAACACGGTCTACTTTTGGATCGTCATAAGGGCGGCGAGTCGTGATGCGCTGTACCGCTTCACCTGGTGGTGTTGCAGAGCGAACAACAGTGAAAAAACGTGTTGGTTGCGCCAAATCAGAAAAATAGACATGAGATAAAAACAGGTGCTCATAGATGTAACGTGCTGAAAGTTGACTCTTATTGTCGCTCTTATTTAAAAAGCTTTCGTAGACATTAACGAGCTCTTGTTCCGCATCATTCAGTGGAATGTGGTCGTTCATTAACGCGCCATTTTCTAACCAACTCATTAAAGTCGCGTATTCTGTTTTATCTAAGTTCGGCATCCCATAAGGCATGCCCCAAGTTGGGTAATCTCTCTCGTACTGGGCGTACTCTTCAATCGTTGGGCACTGTTGGTCGCGATCGGTTGAAAAGTCGAAACCTTCAAGCTGGGTTTGATCTGGAAGTGGGTGGTTCTCTTTCTGGATCAACATTCGAGAAACAAGACCAGCATCTAGGTTAGCCGTTGAGTTCTGCATACGTTCGTTGAGGACTGGATGAAAATCCGCATCGCGCCACTCTTGTGTGGTTAAAGCATCTTCAAACAAGCGAGTAGGGGCTGAGGCGGTTAAACGGGTGCCTTGATAAACGAGTGCCTTGCTCGCACCTCGGTCGATACCTTCTACCGAAGACAATTTGAGCTGGCAAGGTGCGTCATAGCAAGCGTGACAAACCACACATCGGTTATCAATGATGGGTTTCACTTCATCAATGAAGTGTTGTGCTTGAGCCGACAGAATAGGCGCTTGGCGATCGCGAACTTGTTGTTTACCAAACAGCTCGTCGAAGTTTAAACCCGCGTAGACGGCACAACCTGAGAAGACGCTAACAAAAGCTAAAATGAAGAGTTTTTTCAAATTCATACGTATTTATATATTAAGCATTTTCTCTAATTATATCGAAAATGATTGAAAATGCTCATGTTCTAACAATCTTATAGATAAGATCTTGATGGGACTGAGCAACTTATCGAGGTGACTCACTCACCCGAGGTTGGAATTTAGAGTGTCGACTTAAGGCTTACTGATTGACGTAACAAACAGAGAAAGGGACAGACAATCGCTCAAACTCTTTGATCCAGCGCCATTGGTTGTCTTGCAGTTTATCGCCAGGGCCTTTGACTTCAATCCAATGAAACTCTTTGTCCTTGAATGCAATCAAATCGGGCATCCCAGTTCTAAATAGCTTTAAATCACTCAATATCACTTTGAAAAGATCAACAATCAAGGCGTTGGGAATAGCCTCCATGCTGTGCTCGACGAGTGATCTAAGGAAGTAGTTCCATTGAACCAATGGGTTGGCAATACCGTGTTTTTGGTCATAAATATTGAGTAAGTGGTTCAGCCCATGCTTAGATAGAGTCTGAAACACCGCTTCGACCTGTTCGGCTCGTTTGTCTACGAAATCGGAATGGTACAGATCCAGAGGTCGATGTTGGTATCGATTGATCAAGGCACCTTCAACATCTGCAAAAATGACCTCCCAAAAGGCCAAGCCGAACAAGCCACATAGAAAGCTGTTCTCAGAAAAGTAGACATCCCAGCCTTGGTCCTCAAAATGCTGCTTTACCGCAAGCTCGACTCGCGTTTGGCTTAGGTCTAACTCCAGTTTTATCTCTTTGCAGTTCGGTTTTATGGTTCGTGAAACTTTGTGCCCCTTCTTTATAGATAACATTTGCTTGCGTAATAACCTTTGCTCAAGCTTAGCCGCGACTTCCAACTCTGACACATCCGATGGAGCAGCTTTCATTTGCGTGACAATGTCACTCATTAAGTTTAGCTCACCTTGTTTGTCGTAGATGCGAGCAAGTCGCTCTCTGCTGGGTGGAAGTGTAGATTGCCTGAACCAAAAGACAGCTTGGTCGTTTAGGTTAAGCCTTTCTAGATCGCGAGCAATATTATTGATCAAACGCGATCGTTTTCTGGCAATGCTTCTGTGTTCCGATTCCGCGGGTATCGATTGTAAAAGGAGTTCAAGAAACTCTGGGTCTTTACGGTCGCCCTCAGAATATTGGCGTTGAATATCGCGCATCTGGATCAGTTGATTGAGTTGATTTCTAGAAGTGAAGAAGCGGCGCTGCTTGCTTAATGGGTAGTTCTCAAAGGTGTTGAGCCCAAGGTCGCTTAACACGAACTGGCTTAAGTCTTGATAGGTGTTGGCAAAGAAGAGTAACAGCAAAACATCGATAACTTGAGCTTCGATGATGTAAATACAGTCGAAGTTTAGGTTTTGAAATTGATCAAAAGGTTGCTGATCAAGCAGTAACAACAGCTCATCTTTCTTCGCGGTTTTGTTGCTCTTAAAGGCAGGGAATACATTTAACAGCTCTGGTTTGGTGAGCAAGTGCAATCCGAGTTCGACATTGCTAATGACAAGGTCATGTTGTTCGGCGGGATGACTTAACGCAATAAAGCCTGCGGTGCTTAGTTCTTGCAATGCGCTATTTAAATCAGGGATCTCAACATAGTTGAGTTTATCGCTGCGAAACCAACGGCCTTTACGAGAAAGCAAACGAACCATTAAGCATTGGCTTGAAACGGAAAGACGTTTGTATGCGGACAACCAACGACATTCATCGTCACTTAGAAGATCGGTATAGAGCGTTTGAGCGTGTTCAACCAACCGATTGAAGTTATCGAGATAATAAGTAGAGGAGAGCTGAAGAGTGGTTTCTATCGTCAATGGGTTCGTCGCTTGATACAAAAAGAGCCTAACCCTAAGGTTAAGCTCTTCAGTAACAAATTCAATCTTTTCTGATGATTAAGCTTGAGATGCTTTTAGTTCAGAAACTTTAGCTTCAGAGATTGGCTTGGTGACGATTGCAAGAACAATACACACTGCCATCATAGCTGCAGAGATTGTGTAAGCTAGGCCGTAACCTTCGCCGTTTGTCATTGAGTAACCAACAACCGCTGCACCGATAGCGCCGCCGATACCCCATGCCGTGTAAAGCACGCCGTAGTTAGTACCGTAGTTTTTCAGGCCGTAGAACTCAGCAGTCAATGTTGGGAATACTGCTAGAAGCGTACCGTAACCAACAGCTGCGATAGCCGTACCAATGATTAGCGTGAATTCAGAGTTGAACGTAGCGAATAGAGCCATGTTCGCGCCTTGAAGGATGAACGCTAGAAGTAGAGTACGTACGCCACCGATTTTATCTGCAAGCATACCCGCAGCAACACGGCCGCCTGAGTTGAACACAGCAAGGATAGACGCTAGGTAAACTGCGTTTGGTAGGTTCGCTTGAACGCTAGCAATCGTAGTGATGTTACCGATGATCATAAGACCAACAGAAGCAGCAAATGCGTACATGATCCATAGAGAGTAGAACTGAGGAGTCTTCAGCATTACTTTCCAAGTTAGGTCTTCAGTCTTCTTAACTGCCTTAGGTGCTTGGCCTGCTTTTACTTTAGGCTCAGCTGGCGTGTAATCCGCTGGTGGGTTGTTGATTGTTGCTGCTAGAGGTACTGCAATCGCAAGTACGCCGGCACCAAGAATCATAAAGCTTGTTTGAATACCCATGCTGTCGATTAGCGCAGAAGTGAGTGGTGCTAGGTAAATAGCAGCAAGACCAAAACCTGCAGCGATTAGACCGTTAACCATACCTTTCTTAGAAGAATGGAACCATTTCATTGCTGATGGAGAAAGACATGCGTAACCAAAGCCGATACCAGCACCTGTCATCACACCAAACGTTAGATTTAGCATCATAGGAGTCGTAGCGAAGCCAGAAGCAATCATACCTAGGCCAGTAAGCGCTGTACCAAGAATAAGGATCTTACGTGGGCCCATACGGTCTTGTAGGATGCCTGCAACAAGAAGACAAACAGAGAATGTGATAGTTGCAATAGCGTAAGGTGCAGATGCTTCAGCAGCACTCCAACCAGCTTCGGTGACTAGCGCCTTGTTAAATACACTCCAAGCATACAGGATGCCAAGACAAAGGTTGATACAGAAGCCTGCTAGCAGGATACGTGATGCTTTATCAATCTTGCTCATTTTTATTCTCAGTTTTGTCGTTGGTTAGTGGTGAGCCACTTAACTAAAGACGGGTTATTGTGATTGTTTCTTCAAAATTAGTTTGCGTTTATCAACAGACAGCGCAAAAGAGCGCGGATTATAACCAATAAAAATGTGATTGGAATCTCTTTTTCCATTTTTGGTAAATAAACTCAAACTTGTTAATAAGTTGTTTTTTATTGGTTTTGTAATTGTATTTAATACCTTTCTGTTTTGTTCTTTTTAACGTGGCGAGCCTATTTTTTAAGGTGTTCTTCGATAAGTATTTCTGAATTGCCACGTATTCCGTGCGGATATCACAGAGTTACGAATTATTTTAATTATTTTCTAAGGTTAATTTTGTGTAACAAAATAAATCGAAGTGGAGCTTTGTCCATATGAGACAAGGAGTAACGGAGTTTTATTAAAAACAAAATGTTAACCAGTTGTTACGGGTGGTTTTTGGCGGTACCTTTGCTTACATTTTGTTCGATTGGAGGGGTTGTGTTGTTGAAAAAAAGTGGGAAAATAGTACGCAAACTGAGATTCCAAATTTGAAAGGATGCGTTTCCAACTTATGGCGAGGCGAGTATTATGAAACTGTTTTTAATTCTATTGATGTCAATTTCTGGTGGTGTAGCGGCAGCTGACCATATCCACTCTTTCTTGTTTGGCTTCTATATTGCTGCATTGGCAGTGGGTAGTTGCTATTGGTTAGCTTTCCGTAGCACGCGTTTCCCACAGTTAGCTCTAATGTTATTGATGTGTGGCTTTTTCGCGAAAATTGCAGTGACAGTTGTCGGTGTTTCTTGGGGTATCTCGAACGATATCATTCAATCACCGTTCATTTTCTCATTGTCATACCTGTTCTTCTTAGTGGTTGTGTCTTACGTTTGGTTTGCATACCGCGATAAGTTGACGCTAAAAAAACGCGCTAAGCAGGTAGAAGAGTCTCGCAAGGAAGCAGCAGCTTAATTGCAGACCTAATATAGAATTCTAAAAAGAGCCTTCTTCGGAAGGCTCTTTTGATCTGGCCTTAACTTGAGTGAACTCTATTTATAAGGCAGATAAAAGAAACCCCAGTATGGCGACATACTGGGGTTTCTTGTTATTCGAACGACTCGCTTTTACAAAGAAGGAATTGTTTACTTCTTCATCAACTTCGCTAGATCGGCGAAAGGGTTGTGCGTCGCTGATTGGTGGTCGTCTAAACGAGCCTTAGCATCAACGCCGTAACGGTCATGGTCTGTGTATTTTGAGTGCTCATGATCGTGACAGTACAAGCACAGTAGTTCCCAGTTGCTGCCATCTTCAGGGTTGTTTGTATGGTCGTGATCCACGTGGTGAACGGTAAGCTCTCTCAAGTTTGAGTAAACAAATTCACGTGCACATTTACCACAAACCCAAGGGTACAGTTTCAGTGCTTTTTCGCGGTAGCCTTTCTCTTGGCGAGCGTACGCTGCACTCGAGCCTGTGTAATCTGAAGACATTGCCAAATCCTTATCAATTGTAATCCCCCGATTTTATCACAGCTTTCTGGAAGCTGTAGGAATGTCGTGACTAAATCACGTGTCGTACTAACCGATATGGGGTTTAGATTTGATTGGGCACTTATCTTTTACGTGTACTATCTCATAAAGCAGGTTATGTCTTTCTGGAATAAGCCATGCTTAACAGTTTGAAAAGAAATTGTATTTAGGGGTTTTAACCAAGGGAGCGTGACCTAATATCAGTTAAAGCTACCCTATATTAATAAGGAAATATCATGTCAGAACAATACACACCGCCAAAAGTTTGGGTTAACGATGCTGATGGTGGTAACAAGTGGGCAAATATCAATAGTCCTGAATCTGGCGCTCGCTTTGATAAAGAGCTTCCTGTTGGTGATCATGCTTTTCAATTGTATTCCCTTGGTACACCTAACGGTCAAAAAGTCACTATCTTGCTGGAAGAGTTGTTAGCGGCAGGTGTTAAAGAAGCTGAATATGATGCGTACTTGATCAACATTGGTGAGGCGGATCAGTTCTCTTCTGGCTTTGTTGGTGTAAATCCGAATTCGAAAATACCAGCACTTGTTGATAAGTCTGGTGACGAAGATGTGAATGTCTTTGAATCGGCATCCATCTTGATGCACTTGGCCGAAAAGTTTGGTCACTTTTTACCGAAAGAGGGCGCTGCTCGCACTCAAACATTAAATTGGTTGTTCTGGGCGCAAGGCTCTGCACCATTCCTAGGTGGTGGCTTTGGCCACTTCTATGCTTACGCCGATGAAAAGCAAGAATACCCAATTAACCGTTTTGCGATGGAAGTGAAGCGTCAACTAGATGTATTAGACAAACAGTTAGCGAATAACACGTATGTGGCAGGCGAAGAGCTTAGTGTCGCAGATATCGCGATTTGGCCTTGGTATGGCAACCTTGTACTAGGTAAAACATATGATGCCGCTGAATTCCTTCAAGTTGAGTCTTACGCCAACGTAGTTCGCTGGGCGAAGCAACTAGAAGCGCGCGAAGGTTTCCAGCGCGGTCGAGTGGTTAACCGTTCATTTGGCGAAGAGTTGGAGCAAGTACCAGAGCGCCATTCTGCAGAAGACATTGACCGTGTTTTAAAGCTACGCCCGTAGTGATTTTAAAACGATAGTCGACACCAGTATCTCTAGAGTTTGTTTTAGCGGCCAACGTTAACTCAAACTCTAGTTTTTTGTTCCTACGGATTTTTTCCATAGTAAGTCCACTTATTTAGATTTAGCTATTAAAGGCGGTTTAGGTATAAAATCGCGACATCATAATTCTAAAGGATGGTGCCATGTACCACGGTCATATCTATTTCCCTCTGCGCTTTGCAGAGCAGGCAGAAACACTGCGTCAGAAAATTCTATCGGAACGCAAAGATGTGTTAGAGACTTTTCCATTAATACAGCGTTTGGTTGGCCCACATAAGATGCCGATGTTTGAGATTCACTTTGCGAACAAAGAGTCGGGTATTGTTGAGTGGCTTGAGCAAGAACGCGGTGATATGCCGGTGCTTATTCACCCAGTAACGGGTGGCGAAGAAACTCTGGATCACACAGTACGCGCGATTTGGCTTGGTCGTGAGCTAGGTGTTTTTGAAGAAACGTTAAGTAGCTAATTTAATTCGCGCCCGACAGTGTGTACCTAATATTTGTACTTAGTAACTTAGTAACTTAGTAACTTAGTAACTTAGTAATGTAGGTGCTGTCGGGTGCGTCGGTGCACACCTCGTTTTGCTCATTGTCTTCTTGCCTAAATTCTAGCTTCTCCAGCTATTACCTAGCAACAACGATACTGCTACCGACACACCTAATGCGATTAATATATTAGGTAAGTACAGCCCCCAAATCGCGACACAAACCGCCACCGTTACCACAGCCCACAACAGTGTTTCTAAAATCCAAGTGCCCATAAAATAACTCCTAACTAGATTGTGCGACTAGCATAACCAAGCCAAGGTAAACTTTTGGTCACCACCCAATAACCATTTAGAAAATCGCTATAGCATGACTTTGACGATGAACTCATTGTTGTGAACTTGATGAGTAAACTGCCAACCTTGGTTCTGACAAACGCGATCAATGAGCTCTAGGCCGATACCAAAAGAGGTTTGTTGTTCAGAGTTGTTTGCCATGTTTTCATCTTCCAAGCGGTTGGTTACCTCAAACTGATGTTCTGTCAGTGTGATTCTGATATCTCCGCTACCACCGTGTTGGAATGCATTTCGGACCAAGTTGGTGAGCACAACCTCTGTTAACTCACGGGGAAGGGAGTGTTCGCCTTGGTCGACCTTGGTGTGGATCTCTACTTCTTTGTTTTTGAGAAGGTAACGTTGGCTTTCGATGATGTTGTTGAGCAGGGGAGTCAGCTTGATTTGCTCATAGTTGGTTTCCATTTCACTATTACGACTCATCCACAACAGAGTCGTTACCAAGGCTTTCATGTTGGTGGCCGAACGTTGGATTCGTGCGACCGCTCGTTGGCCGCTGTTAGGGATAGTTTCAGATAACCGAACCAGCATATCGCCACTGGCTGAAATAGTGGCAATCGGTGTTCTTAGTTCGTGGCTCGCAGCTCTTAAGAAAAAGCTCTCACGCTCATTGGCCTGACGCTCACCTTGTACGCTCTTAACTAGTTGCGAAGCTAACTGATCGATCTCTTTATAGCGAAATTGAGTCAGCCCTTCAGTCTTGTCCACGTCCATAGATTCAGACCATTTTGATAGCGTAATAATCGGTTTGGTGACTCGATGTATCAGTAGGCGAATGATCAAAAATACCAAGAGTAAAAGGGCACCTATGGCGATAAAAGCATTGTTTATTTGGTTAACGGAATCAGGAGGGTTCAGCTCGAATAGATTCAAGTAAATCGCTTCATCATATTCAGAAATGATGTATAGCGCTTCGTCGCTACCTGATATCGAATGCTTGGCTGCGTAGAGGTACTGACCTGACTCGCTGTTCGACGAAAGCTCGTAGTGTTCATAAATTGCATCGTTATCAAATGCTTTCCAATCAAAAGCTTGTTGGAACTTAGTGGGGAGATCTGAATAACTTAGAAAGGCTTGGAATGTCGGGTTTTGGTAGTCTGGCAGTTGCCCTGTTTCGATGTATTGCTGCTCTGCCACTTCCAACTCATACAAGAATCCATATTTTGCCGATTCATTAAGGCCAATGTGATAGCTCTGTGAAACCATCAAGCTGTAGATGGCTGTGAGTAATACGACGATGCCAAATAAGTAGAGGTAGATATCACGCTTGATACTGACTCGATTCATGTCCGCGCGTTTCATGATGGCTCCTCATGCAAGACAACACCAATACCATGAACCGTGTGAATTAGCTTTGAGTCAAAGGGCGCATCAACCACTTGTCGAAGTTTAAACAAGTGCGCCTTCATACTATCCGAACTTGGCATTTCATCTTCCCATGCTTCTTCAAGCTTGGCTTTACTCACCATGTTAGGGCTGTTTCGCACTAACATCACGAGCATTCGCCAACATACAGGGGAGAGTTTCAATAGCTTGCTGTCTCTGACAGCTTGGTGCTTGTCCAAGTCCAGTTTGAGGTCTGCCACAGACAATGACGTCACGGAGCCTTGAGCGCGGCGCACTAGTGCCATCAACCGTACTTTGAGTTCTTCCATCGCAAACGGCTTCACTAGATAGTCATCCGAACCCACCTCGAACCCCGCGATCTTGTCTTCTAACGTGTCTCTTGCCGTTAGCATGAGAATCGGAGTGGTCACGCCTTGCTTCCTAAGAGATTGGCAGACATCAAGCCCATCCATTTTAGGCATGTTGATGTCCGTTAAGATGATGTCATAACGCCCCTCTAAAGCGAGATTTAGACCCGCGCTGCCATTGTAAGCAAAATCGAATTCGAACCCATCGAGTTCCATATAGTCTGCAATGGCTTCTGCCAAGTCGCTGTCGTCTTCAATCAACAGGGCGTTAATACTCATAAGTGTCCTTACTTTGTTTCTCGTTCTCTTTTCCAAGCCCAGATAGGCGGTTGAATAAGAAGTTGTAGTCGGTAGTTCCAATTTGGCGCGTGCCATAATTGTTGGCACAGTTTAACGTAGCCGTGGAAATATACCTTAAATGGGTTCACAGAGTTGATTCTCGGGAACACGCCATATCTGACTTCTTCCTCTTCTTTGGCGAAGGTGCCGAACATACGATCCCAAATAATAAAGATCCCAGCGTAGTTCTTATCAAGATACTGCTTGTTGGTCGCGTGATGCACTCGGTGGTGTGAAGGCGTATTAAACACCGCTTCAACAGGGCGAGGTAGTCGTTTAACCGTTTCAGTGTGCAGCAGTGTTTGAAACAGTTGAACAAAGGTTTCACACATCAGAACCACAAACGGATTGAAACCAAGCAGAATCAACGGCAAGTGAAAGAAGAACGGGAAGAACCAATCCAAAGGCCCGAAGCGATAGGCGACCGAGATATTAAAGTAAGGCGAGCTATGGTGAACAGAGTGCGTTCCCCATGCTAAACCGTTGCTGTGCAAGAATCTGTGTTCCCAATAGTACGCGAGATCGGCCAAGATCAAGCACCCCAGAATTGTCCAACCGGATATTGGCAGTTGAGTTAGGCTGAAGTTCTCGTAGGCGTAAACAAACGCACCAACATAAGCTAACCCGACAAAGAAAACGGTAACCAATAGGAAGAACAAGGTGACTAAGTTGGTCGCGCTGTCTCCCAACATATTCCAGCTGAGCTTTTTCTTAAAGGCATAGCGGATAAGCTCAAAGATAAACAGAGCCAGAGCAAGCAGCAGAAAATTATCATCTACCCAAGTCTCGGTAAGGATGATGCTTGTTTCTGTGAATGTTTGAGAGAGAAAGCTCCCAATGCTATCCAAAGTGAAATCCATAACTAAATCCTTTACTGGTTGTTCTTATAATAGACGTATAACTCGCTAGAACCTGGCAACCCATGCTGATTGAGTTGGTGGTGCTCTATAACCATGTCCACTTCTTTTAATATCGCGATACCTTCCCAAGCTTGTGCTAATTCCTGTTCGGTATGTTCGCCTTTACCTAGTAGAAGCGTGCCTTTGGCTTTGATTGGAATCTTAATTAAGGGTTTGTTTTTATTTAATCTTGATTGCTGAGTCGGGAAGCCAATCGTGATTGTTGCTTCGCTGAAATCTAAGCTGATGTCTTGATAGATCACGATGACTTGTTGTTGTGCGGTCTCTTTGTCATTGACTTCGAGGCTCTGGTAGAAGTCCACCCATAACTCAGGAACATCCTCTAATGGAATCGTCTTGCTCAAACCTTGCAGAAAAGTCGTGTTTGCAGTCGCCTGTTGTTTGACCTCTACGGACTTGTTTTTTGGCTGTTTGTCGATTGATGACTTGTTCGTTGATAACTCAGCGATTGGCTGCTCCGTCGATGCATCCGCAATCGCAGGCTGAATATGTAATAGCCCCCAGACAACACCAGTAATACCGACTGTCGTGAGTAATGAAGCGAATAATTTCATGCTCTTTCCTTGTGGTTCATTTTTCTTATCAAGGACAGTAAAGGAGGAGAGGTAAACAAAAGGTAACCGAGCTCGCTTTTTAGTGGTCAACAGCGAATTCGTCGATTGCCTAAATTGTTAATACAGCAATTTGGGACACTTTTTTCCATATCGGATTGGTAATACTGGTGCCATATTCATTTGTGGGCTCAATAATGCTATTCAAACATCCCATCTCTCTGCTGACGATTATTCGGCTTAATCCATTAAAGGTCGCTGCGACTTGGTTAATGGTATTGGCTGAAAACGTGATGCTTATTCTGCTGCCGTTGTTTATTGGTTACGCCATCGACGGCGTGTTAAACCAAAGCTTTCAGCCTTTGATGATGTTGGCACTGATTCTTTTTGTATTGGTGATCATCAGTGTCGTTCGTCGTTTTTACGATACCCGTGTGTATGGTGCTATTCGCGTCAAACTGGCAAACCGGCAAACCTTGTTGAGCGTAACCTACGCGGTTTATCTATTTCGACCAAAGACGCTCGGCTAACCATGTCTCGTGAGCTGGTTGATTTTCTAGAAGATGATTTGCCTACTTTGATGACCGCGATAGTTCAGCTTGTCGCGACGGTGGTTATCCTCTCAACGTTTCACTTCTCGTTGGCGCTTTGCATGTTGTTTGCAGGGTTGTCGATGCTGGTTATTTACGGCGTATTCCACCGAACATTTACACGACTCAATGGCCAATTTAACGACCAAGTTGAACAGCAAGTGAAGTTGCTGAGTGGTGTTCGCTTATCTGCACTTCGTTGGCACTTTGAGCGCCTCAAACAGTGTGACATCAAGCTGTCTGATACCGAAGCTGTTGTCTATGGCCTGATTTTTATCGTGTTGTTTGGCGCGGTCATCGGCAATTTATGGATGGTGAGTCAGCTTATTGAGCCGACTGCGGGTCAAGTGTTCTCCATCGTCACTTATTCACTGGAGTTTGTTGAAACCGCAGTGATGTTACCAATCACATTACAAACCCTTTCTCGTCTCACTGAAATCAGTCAGCGCCTTAATCACACCGCCACTCAACAGGTTACCAAGGAGATACCTCATGAAATTTAAAAAGCCACTTTCTGTATTAGTCGGTTGCGCAGCCATCTTTATCGCGTTGGTTATTGTTGATGAATTGGAACCTGAAGCTACCCAGCCAGTGAAGAAAGAAGCCGTCCTTGCCCCAGTTTCAGTGTTAGAGGTGACTCCATCACAGCATCAATCGACGTTAACGGTATTAGGTGTAACTGCTGCGCGTTGGCCTGTGCAGTTGAAAGCATCCAGTAGCGCACAGTTGAAATGGCTAGATGAAAGCATTGAACCGGGGAATTTGGTTAACAAAGGCGATGTGTTAGCAAGGTTAGATACTAGTGCGGTTGATGCGAACTTGGCTCAGGCGTTGAGCTCATTGAAACAAGCAGAATTGGAATTGAAGCAAACTAAGCATGAGCAAACGGTCGCGTTAAAAATGCTGAACCCGAAAACGAGTTCGTCTTTTGCTCGTAGAGAGCCTCAATTACTTGCAGCGAAAGCTAATCTCAAACAAGCAAAACAGGCTTACCTGAGCGCACAGAAGTTGTTGGAAGAATCAGTGATTACTGCGCCCTTTGATGCCGTGATCATGAAGCGCCATATCAGCCCGAGAGAGTGGATAGAGGCGGGGCAAGTGACTTTTGAATTGGCTGCCAGTGATTCGATTGATATCGAGTTGCCTATTTCTGAAATGCATTGGCAACAAGTTCAAGCCGCACTGACTGAGCCGAGTATCACTGTGGTGAACCGTTCTGGAAATCAGTGGCCTGCCAAAGTGCGCTATGTGTCGCCGCAAGTTGATTCGGTCACTCGTCAAAGACAAGTCGTGCTTTCGGTTGAGGCACCTTATCAAAGTAAGCCAAGATTGTTTCCAAATCAGCAGGTTCAGGCTGTGGTTAAGTTAGGGCTAAAGGACAACGTAGCCAGCGTGCCTTTGAGCGCGATGACCCGAGACGGATATGTGTGGACGTTAGACAACAATGATCGTCTACGTAAAGAGTCGGTATCCTTGATTGGGCAAGGTAATCAGGTGCTCGATATTCGGTTTAATCAGCAAAGTGGACAAGTTCGCAGAGTGGTACAATATCCGCTTTCTTCAATGTTAATTGGTAAGCAAGTCGAGCCTAACTTTTATCAAGATGATAGTTCAGAATCCATGATCGCGAGCCAATCTGATGATGAACAGATTGAGGAGGTAAACCAATGAGTTGGATGACCAAATGGTTTATTAATAACCCTGTTGCTGCCAATTTGTTGATGATGGCGATTGTTATCAGTGGTGTGCTTGCGTTCGGACAATTGCGTGTCGAGTCGTTTCCACAAATCGCTCCTTCTTCCATCAGTATCAGCGTTACTTACCCTGGCGGTACGGCGCAACAGATCGATGAGAGTGTGACGCAGCGAATCGAAGAGTCAATCAGTGGTGTTGCAGGCATCAAACAGATCACCAGTCAGTCGAGTGCTGGGATTTCTCAGGTCATGGTCCGTAAAACCAGTAGCACAGATTTAGACAAGTTGTTGGATGACATTCGTAATCAAGTTAACGCCATCAATGGCTTTCCCGTGCAAGCGGACAGGCCGCAAGTCGTGCGAAACGAATTTACTAATTTAGCCGCGTTCGTGGTGGTGTCTGGGCCGAGAACCGATGACGAACTGCAACCCATCGCCAAGCAACTTGAACAAGCGCTAAAGAAGAATCCGCGTATCTCGAAGGTATCAAATTGGGGAACTCGCCCATCTCAATTGGTTATCGAGCCAGATCCAGACCAACTGAAAGCGTTAGGGTTGAGCTTAGAAGATCTCGCAGAGCTCGTTGAGCAGCGTTCGCTTGAGACTCGTAGCGGTGAGCTGATTAGTGACAAAGGCCGAATGGTGATTCGTGGTGACGGATACGCCGATGATCTACAGAAGTTGAATCAGCTTGTTGTGATTTCAGGAAGCAACGGAAAAATACTGCTGGGAGACATCGCCAAGTTAAGTCGTGGTTACCAATACAGTGGTTCTATCGTGCGTAACAATGGCTCTAACGCCATCGCATTATTGGTCAGTACGAGCCAAACCGACAACCTACTCAAAGTCAGTGAAGCGATAAGTGAAACGCTTGATGCCCAGCGCGCGATTTTGCCGTCGGATATTGAGCTAAATACCATGGCCGACATGGCACCTTACATTGAAGAACAGCTATTTCGTTTGAGTGAGAATGCATGGCAAGGGTTATTGATCGTCGTAGTTCTACTTGGGATCTTTCTGGAAATCAGGCTAGCCTTTTGGGTCGCGATGGGCATTCCAATTGCGCTCACTGGAACGTTGGCAGCAATGCAGTTGTTCAACTACAGCATCAACGACATCACTCTATTTGGGTTTATTTTGGTTCTCGGTGTGCTGGTGGATGATGCGGTTGTTGTAGGTGAAGCGATACATGAAAAACGGACGGGGAACGTCGGCTATTCTTCTAATATCAATGGTTTATCAAATATAAACGGCCCTTCTAATATAAATGGAAAGACAGCCGCTTGGCTGGGCGTTAACTCAGTATCAGTGGCTACCGTGTTTGGTGTGCTCACAACCATCGCTGCGTTTTCTCCAATGTTATGGATTAATAACGAGCTAGCCAAAGTATTGGCTGGGTTTTCAGCCGTGGTGATCTTTGCGCTGATATTCTCGCTTATCGAAAGTAAGTTTATTTTGCCGTCACACCTGGCTCAGCTTTCTGTGAAAAAGCCATCAAAGGGTTTGTTCGCCAAAGTTCAGAATGCTGCTCAAGGCGGGTTGCAGTGGTTTAATCTCAACATCTACAAGCCAGTATTGGAGTTTGCACTTGGCTACAAAGTCGCGTCCCTGCTTGGGTTTGTGGCAGTTATCTCACTGGCTTATGGCATGTGGTCTAACGGTGCGATTCGCAGTGCGTTGTTTCCTGAAATTCCGGGGCGTTACATCACCGCGGTTATTGAACTGGAAGATGACGCACCATTGCCTTTACAGCGCCAAGCCTTGTTGCAAGTAGAGCAAGCAATGACAAAAGTTGAAAAAGGTTTGATGGACGATTACCCATTACAAGAAAAGCCTGTTGTTAACCTACTTGCCTGGTCTGATGGCTATGGCGAAATTGAAGTCACAGCTGAGCTCACCAACGAATCCTTAAGCTCATTGCCGGGTAATTTATTGTTGAAGCGATGGAGAGAAAACACAGGCCAAATAGAAGGCGCTTATTCGGTTAAGTTCAGCGCGGCAGAGGAGCCTGCTGGTGGAACATTCTTAAAGATCTCTTCCAATGATCGTGAGCTTGCTTCTCTAGTTAGCGAGGAGCTAGCGGACACTTTGGCTTCGTTGAAAGGCGTATCGGATGTTTACGACGATGGTCAGGATGGTTTACCGCAAGTTCGCTTGGCATTGAATCAATATGGTCAGCAGTTAGGGTTAACGCAAGCGAACCTGGCTCAGTTAGCAGGCGAAGCGTTTGGCGAAAGAGAAGTGCATCGCTTGTTAGAAAACGGGCAAGAGACCAAGGTGCTTCTGCAATATCCGAGAGAGGAACGCAGAACCTTAGCTCAGCTACAACAGGCAATTATCATGTTACCTAATGGCGGAAGCGTGATGATGGGTGATATTGCCGAGTTTCGTCATGAGCAAGAACCGCAAGTGGTTTATCGCCGCGACCGAGAGCAAGTAATTAACCTGTATTGGAAGCAGAACCGAGACTTGCAATCACCAGAGAAAACACGTGAGCAACTCGAAGATACGATTGAATCTCTGCACTTACAGTTTCCAAGTGTGACGATAAAAGCGGGCGGCGAATTTGAAGAAATCGGTGAGGTGTCGAACGGCTTCAAATCAGCGATGATACTGACGCTCATCATGATCTACATTTTGTTGGCGGTGCCTTTGAAGTCTTATTGGCAGCCGATGATCATCATGGCAGTGATCCCGTTTGGTTTTGCAGGTGCGATTTTTGGTCACTACTTGATGAATTTACCCATCAGTATTCTTTCAATGTTCGGCATGATGGCAATGACAGGCATCGTGATTAATGACTCGTTGGTGTTGATCACTCGTTTTAACGCTGAATATCGCCAAGGCGTACCGTTACAGCAAGCGTTAGTCATTGCGGGTACCAGCCGTTTGAGAGCGATTTTCTTAACCACGATAACCACTGTGTGTGGATTGTTGCCATTGCTAAGCGAAACCGCAGAGCAGGCGCAATACTTGAAACCAGCGGCAGTATCTTTGGTGTTTGGTGAGTTGTTTGCCACTACGGTGACTCTGATTTTGATTCCCGTGCTGCTTGGTTTGTTTTGTCGCAAGCCGCCGCTAGTTGAAAATCTAATCGAAAAAGAACTGGGCGAGCAAGATTCATTAGAAGAACTCACTTTGGAGCGCTCGTGATTGATTTTATAAAGGACAAAGACGATAGTGAAGCCAAGCTGTCCAGTTCAATAAAGCTATCCAGTTCAATAAAGCTATCCAGTTCAATAAAGCTAT
>NZ_JACJFF010000420.1:0-260 GCF_014164465.1 Vibrio sp. SG41-7
TTTCTATTTGCTTTCACTTTAAAAAGTGAAGACAAATAAGCGTATGGCAACTAACCAAGGTTTTTGGTTGTCATCAAGAAGGGTTAATTCTTGATGACTGTTTGCCGGACTCAATTGTGAATCAAATAAATTTGATTCGAATACAAGACACTTGAATGTGTTTGTTGTGTTTATCTAATGAAAGATAAACATTGAGAACTTTTAAATTTGATTTGAATTACTCGTAAGTAATCAAATCAGTCAGCTTTCCAAATTGTTAA
>NZ_JACJFF010000421.1:0-259 GCF_014164465.1 Vibrio sp. SG41-7
TTTCTGAGAGCGTATAGTCGCTGAGATGGCGAGCGACAGTCGATTCATGAATACGAAGGGCTTGAGAAATCATAGCCTGACTCCAACCTTCAGAAGTAAGTAACACAGCTTTAATGCGATCGCATACTCGACTATCACGAGTAGAATCGTGCATCTGCTCGAGTTGCAGCTTTTGTTGAGGAGTCAGTGTAATTTTCATGGGTCTTAGCATGATCCTGATTTTATCGAAAATCAAGCACCTTCATTGATCACGGGTATA
>NZ_JACJFF010000422.1:0-258 GCF_014164465.1 Vibrio sp. SG41-7
TTTAATTAATAACGTAAGTTATTGATTAAAGCTTTTTGCTTTATGCTCTTTAACAATTTGGAAAGCTGACTGATTGATTACTTACGAGTAATTCAATCAAATTTAAAAGTTCTCAATGTTTATCTGCTCTTAGTTAATAAGAACGGTATAAACACAACAAACACATTCAAGTGTCTTGTATTCGAATGATCAGAAATGATTGTTCATTTTTTGATTCTACTTTTTATTAAAAAGTGGAAACAAAAAGTAAATTGAGTC
>NZ_JACJFF010000423.1:0-257 GCF_014164465.1 Vibrio sp. SG41-7
TTAAGATATCTAAATAATGGTGCGGTCGGAGAGACTTGAACTCTCACACCTCTCGGCGCCAGAACCTAAATCTGGTGCGTCTACCAATTCCGCCACGACCGCAGCAAATCTTTATAGTTATATCGATATTGGTAATTCAATATAACGTTGTTTGTACTTTTTCTTTCATAAAGAAAGAATGGTGGCTACTGCGGGATTCGAACCTGCGACCCCATCATTATGAGTGATGTGCTCTAACCAACTGAGCTAAGTAGCCA
>NZ_JACJFF010000424.1:0-257 GCF_014164465.1 Vibrio sp. SG41-7
CGGTCTGCGGCTATCCAGTTATAGCTTGGGCACTGGTCGCTAACCACAATGCCTGCATAGTCTTCATCGATGACCTTTTTCGCTGAGGAAGATGAGCGTGAATAGAGTATTTGTTCATAGACAAGATCATCGCTGGCCACTAACCAACACCAACGAAGGCTTTGCTCATCATTTCGGTGATGAGAGGTTTCGTCGGCATGAATCAAAGGTGCCTTCTTTAACGCTTGTTTGATTGCTTGATGCAATGGAGTCAGCAT
>NZ_JACJFF010000425.1:0-256 GCF_014164465.1 Vibrio sp. SG41-7
TACTTCGGTAACAAACTTGATTTCAATGAACTGAGTGACCAATACAAAATTAAGTTTACTTAATTTTGGCACAGTCAATTCATTACCATTCTGTTGGAATGGTAATAGCTTTAGAATTACATGTTCATTTTCGAATGAATATTAGTTTTGAAGTCAGTATTCGTTGAGTCACAAAATCTTAAATTGAAGAGTTTGATCATGGCTCAGATTGAACGCTGGCGGCAGGCCTAACACATGCAAGTCGAGCGGAAACGAC
>NZ_JACJFF010000426.1:0-254 GCF_014164465.1 Vibrio sp. SG41-7
CAAATAAGTATTGGAAAGAGCGGTATGGATACCACAAACGTTCACTCTCAGAAACAGCGATGTATCGAGTTAAACAGTTGCTAGGAGGGCAACTGAGCTTAAGAAATTACAATGCACAGGTGGGTGAAACTTACGCGATGATAAAAGCGTTGAACAAGCTTACTGGGTTAGGTATGCCTGAAACTTGTCGTATTGACTAAGAAATACGCGAAACGGGGTGGCTCTATCTCTAAATTTAATTACGCAACAAAGCC
>NZ_JACJFF010000427.1:0-253 GCF_014164465.1 Vibrio sp. SG41-7
CCTTTCACGGCGGTAACAGGGGTTCGACTCCCCTACGGGATACCATTGGGTCGTTAGCTCAGTTGGTAGAGCAGTTGACTTTTAATCAATTGGTCGCAGGTTCGAATCCTGCACGACCCACCATTCTTTCTCCGCGAAGGAATTAAAACTATCGTGGGCGATTAGCTCAGTTGGGAGAGCACCTGCCTTACAAGCAGGGGGTCACTGGTTCGAGCCCGGTATCGCCCACCATTCTCTAAAAATTCTTGGTTAT